>CAIVOW010000029.1 GCA_903907665.1 uncultured Actinomycetes bacterium
AGTGAGTGAAGTAAATTCACGCTTACTTTGCCTAAAAATGTTTGTACAAGTTGTTACATAACCTGTCGCAGATTTAGATGTTTTTATGGGGAATCGATGGGCAAATATGGGCAGTTCTATGGGCAGTTTTCAACTACAAATAACTTTCCGATTTGGAAGAATGATGTAGTTGACTTTGGCAATCGGCGTTATTTAGCCCCAAGAGTGTCTAAGGCAATTTTTACTATTAGCTTGATATCTGGTTTCATCTGAGGCAAATTTGTTGGAATGGGTGGAGGAGCGATAGCCAAAATCACCCCAGTGAGAGCGAGCATTCCGCGCATCATTTTTTCCTTTGTTGGAATCCCCGGAGTCAACACTTTCAGCATATTTTTATGCTGTTTTAAAAGTAAGTTTCTGACTTCTTCGGGAGCACCAGGCATGAGAGTTGGAGCAAGTTGAACAGCATCCTGATGTCGCATCAGAATTTCAGCAAACTCTGTGAGGATTGCCTTTTGATCTAACTTGAATTTACCAGCAGCCTGAATCAGACCATCAACCTCTTTGGCAAAAGAATCAATCAGTTCATGAAGGATTGCTTCTTTTGAGGGGAAGTAGTGATAGATAGAACTCTTTGAAACTCCGACTACTTCTGCGATATCTGAAATTGACGCGCCAATGAAACCCTTCTCTGCAAATAGTTGAGTCGAGGCGGAAAGAATCGCGGAACGAGTCTTATCTGCATCTCTTACTTGCTTTGGTTTGGGCACGAGTGTATCTTAGCAACCGAACGGTCGGTCAGTTATAAGGGAGAAAAAATGAATTTTTTGGCAGAAATGGCGCACAAGCGGCGCTGGCTAGTTTTAGGTTTTTGGATGTTTGCGCTCGTGGGAATGGGTGGGGTAACGAAGTCAGCAGGAACTGCCTTTAGCTCTTCCTTTGAGCTTCCCAATACCGAGAGCTCAAGAGTTCAGGAGATACTTTCAAAGGAATTCCCAGCTCAGGGCGGGGACTCGTCCCAGATAGTTATCAAGACTTCGGGGAAATTAACCTCACCTGAGAACAAGGCAAAAGTTGAGCAGTTAATGGCCGAGGTTGGAAAGTCTCCAATTGTGAAATCAATTGATTCGCCCTTCGACCCCAGAACCGCAGCTCTGAGCTCAGATCAAACTATTGGCTTTGCCACAATCCATTTCAAAGGCAACGCACAGGATTTACCAAAGGAAGAAATTAAAAAAGTAGTTGCAGACGCCAAGTCTTTTGAGTCGGCTGATTTTAAAATTAATCTTTCAGGTGCTGTTATTAAACTAGCAAATGCAGTGCAACCAAGTTCAAGTGAAATGATTGCAATTTTGGCTGCATTCCTTGTCTTGCTGTACACATTTGGAAGTTTAGTCGCCACCCTCGTTCCAATTATCGTCGCAGTATTTGCTCTTGCTATGGGAAGTTCAATTGTTGGCTTGGCTAGTAACTGGGTCAGCATGGCTGATTTCGCACCAATATTGGCTTCACTAGTCGGTCTTGGAGTCGGAATTGATTACGCGCTCTTCATAGTCACCCGATTCCGCCGAGCCATCCATGAAGGCAAGTCCGTCCCTGAAAGTATTCGAATCGCGATGAGTACATCAGGACGCTCTGTACTTTTTGCTGGAATTATTGTCTGTATTTCGATGCTTGGCCTATTTACAGTAGGGCTCTCATTCCTCAGTGGCGTAGGTGTTGCCGCTTCTATTTCAGTAATTATTTCGATGATTGCATCGTTGACCTTACTTCCAGCTCTTCTATCGATTATTGGAAAGAATATTGATCGCCTGCGCATCCCATTTAAGAAGCTGCATGCTGAAGAAGAGGGTGGAAAGGGCTGGAAGAAGTGGGCTGACAAAATTCAGGCTCATCCAGTGCGTTGGGCAGTTAGTTCAACACTGATCTTGCTCTTCATCTGCGTGCCAGTCACTCAGATTCGACTTGGAGCATCCGACTCAGGAAATGACGCAGTGGGTACTACTACACGTCAGGCCTATGACACTTTGGCTAAGGGATTTGGTCCAGGCTTCAATGGTCCAATCACAATGTTGGCTGATGTTTCGAATCAGAAATCTGCAGATTCAACTTCACAGGTAATCGACATAATCAAGGCACAACCTGATGCTGCTGCTGTCTTGCCTGCAATTCCAACACACGATGGCAAATATCAACTCATTACCGTGTACCCGAAGAGTTCACCTCAATCAGAGGCGACCAGCAATTTCATCTCAGAGCTACGAAAAGATGTGATTCCTCAGATTCAGAAGGAGACAGGTGTCAGTATTCAAGTTGGTGGAATCGTTGCAATCTTCCAAGACTTTGGTGACGTACTGACTTCGAAGCTTTTGAAATTCATTCTCTCTGTCGTGATTCTAAGCATGCTTCTACTGATGATTCTCTTTAGAAGTATCTTGATTCCGATTAAGGCTGCAGCTATGAATCTTCTTTCAATTTGTGCTGCATTTGGAGTCGTCGTTGCAGGTTTCCAGTGGGGTTGGTTTGAACCAATCTTCGGAACTTCGGCGGGACCAATCGAGTCGTTCCTTCCGATCATGCTCTTCGCAATTCTCTTCGGACTATCTATGGACTATGAAGTCTTCTTAGTTTCCAGAATTCACGAAGAGTGGGTGAAGAGCGGCAATTCCAAAGATTCTGTCTCCAAGGGGCTCGCTGCTACAGGTTCGATTATCACTGCAGCCGCAGCGATCATGATTGTTGTATTCATTGCATTCCTGTTCCTGGGGGAGAGAACTATTCAATTGTTTGGAGTCGGTTTAGCGGTAGCAGTCTTGATTGACGCGACAATCATTCGTTCTACTTTAGTTCCTTCCTTAATGCAGTTAGCTGGTAAATGGAATTGGTACCTGCCGAACTTTATTGAAAGGAAACTTCCAAAGGTTCGTCTCGAGGAATAGGTCCAAGAAGCATCTGAAACCTCCGTGAAGATGCCAGAGAAAGCCGCCCTATGTAGTTTGCCTCCGGCATATAGGGCGGTTTTTCTTCTGAACTTTATGTAACTTTATATGGGAGAAAGTATGGGCAATTAGCCAAATTAGGCCTGAAGTGAATTCTTCCGGCTTATAGGGCGACTCTTCTTTATACTTTATTTATGACTGATAACAAGGTTCGCGCCGAGATTCTCGAAACTGGTAATCCTAAGATTAAGTCTGCTCGAATTATTATTCAGGCAACACCATCAGCAGTTTTCTCTATTCTCAATAATCCCAAGAGACATAAAGAGATTGATGGCAGCGAAACAATCACGGCGAATGTAAGCGGCCCAGATGAATTAATCCTTGGTTCCAAATTCGGCATGAAGATGCACCTTGTCATTGATTATCGAATTCTTAACATAGTTGTTGAATATAAAAAGAATGAACTGATTGCTTGGCAACATTTAGGTCAGTGGAGATGGCGCTACGAGTTAGTAGATCTTGGAAATGGTTCGACTCAGGTAACTGAAACTTTTGATGGCTCTTATGCTCCAGGAATAGCTCAAATATGGCTTAACTTCCGCAAGGCATATCCATGGACACAGACTGCTGTGGCAAAGACTTAAGTTCGACTTAAATTAGCGGCGGAAGCTAAGGAGATTTAAATGAATGTTGATAACCCTCTCGATGGGAAAGTTGTAGTTATCACCGGGGCATCAAGTGGAATTGGACTAGCGATCG
>CAIVOW010000030.1 GCA_903907665.1 uncultured Actinomycetes bacterium
AAAAAGAAGGTAAGCTCAATGTAATTACTCTTCCACGCGACTGGGCAAATTATGGCGAAGCGATGGATCTTTTCACAAAGGCTTTTGGTATTAAGATCACTGATGACAATCCAGACGGATCTTCAGCGTATGAAATTCAAACAGTAAAAACAGCTCCTAAGTCAAAGATTCCAGATGCAGTTGACGTTGGTATCACTTATGGCGCAGACAATGTAAACCTATTCGCACCTTACAAAGTTCAAACCTGGAATGATATTCCTGCACAATGGAAGGAAGCTTCAGGACGTTGGGCTGGGGACTACTACGGTCAAATCGCACTTGCGTATGACACTTCAGTTACAAAGGCTCCAAAGTCATTTGCTGACTTGAAAGATCCAGCATTTAAGGGTCAGGTCGCAATTGGTGGAGATCCAACCGGTGCTCAAGAAGCTCTCATGTCAGTATTCGCAGCTAACCAAGCATCTGGTGGAGCAGCAACAAATATCCAAGCTGGTATCGATTACTTCAAGGGCCTTAAGGCTTCAGGTAACTTTGTATCAGTACTTGCTAACGGACAGAACCTCGCAGCGGGTGCTTACAAAGTTTCATTCTCATGGGACTTCAATGGTCCAGGAGCGATCGCTTCTGCAGCAAAGATTGGTAAGACAATCAAGTATGTAATTCCTTCTGATGCCGTCATCAAGGGAACTCCTTACATCATGGCAATTCCATTCAATGCTCCACATCCAGCAGCAGCACGCCTATGGACTGAGTTCCTTTACTCACAGAACAAGGGCAAAGTAACTGCAACCCTCGGATCTGTAAAAGGAATGTCTGGTAGCAAGATATTCGCTTCAATCCGTGGCGGACAGAACATCTGGATCTCAGGTGCAGCTCACCCAATCACAGAAGAAGCTATGCGCACAAAGGGTCTAGCAATCAACCCACCAGCAGGATTTGAAACTCCAGCTGGCGCAACGGTTGTTCAGCCATCACCTGATCAGCAGACAGCTGCAAAGGAACTGCTCAAGGCTCAGTGGCCAAACCTCTAATCTCATTGGTTTAGCTCTTAGTTAGTTAGTAAGTCAGTTAGTTAATTAGTAATAAATTATCAAATCGGAAGAAGTGGGAGACATGAGAATAAAAAAATACTCATGGCTTCCACTTCTTCCTTTCTTACTTTTTACTGGATATTTTCTATTATGGCCAATAGTTGGAGTCACACTTAAATCTCTTCATAACAATAATGGTCAGTGGTCGCTCTCAAATTATGCACCTCTAATTTCGGGTGCATACCGACACGCGTTTATAACTAGTATTCGGCTGAGCATCATCACATCTGTCATCAGTTCAATTTTAGGTGCCTACTTCACACTCGTCATAGTCAAGAACGCAAGTTCACGGATTACATCAATTATTGAAAGTATCTCAGCAGTCTTTGCAAACTCCGGCGGAGTTCCGCTTGCTTTTATGTATATTGCTGCATTTGGAGCTGAAGGCCTTTTGACAAAGTTTCTGAAATTCTGCGGATGGAATATTTACGCAGGACGATTTACACTCTTCTCATTCACCGGTGTGGTTCTTGTTTATACCTTCTTCATGACGCCATTGATGATTATCGTGTTTCGGCCTGCAATTTTAGGCTTGCGCAAAGAGTGGTCTGAAGCAAGCCTTAACTTAGGAGCTTCGACTCTTACCTATTGGCGCCGCGTAGCAATTCCAATTTTAACCCCGTCTTTTATCGGATCATTCTTCCTGCTGTTTGCTGGGGCCTTTTCTGCCTATGCAACAGCCCGTGCTCTCACCGTAGGCACGGTTCCCTTAGTGCCCATCATTATTGGAACTTTAGTTGATGGCAATGTTATTTCTGATCAAGCAAATCTCGGCGATGCGTTGGCGGTAGGAATGATTTTGGTTGCAGGCGTTGCGATGATCGGATATATCTGGGCCCAGAAGTCAGCTGCAAAATGGCGGCAGTCATGAAAATAGGAAAATACACGGTCAATACATTCACTTTATTTTTAGCGGCCATGATTTTCTTTTTACCACTGGTAGCGGCCGCCGAATTTAGTTTTAGAAAGCCTGGCGGGAAGGGTCATTCTTTCGTCAATTACGGTTGGCTATTACAACAAGATGGCTTCTGGCCAGCACTTAGCAACTCCTTCCGACTTGCAGTCCTCTCAGGTGCACTAAATTTGATTCTTATGGTGCCCACTATGGTGGTGCTCAACTTGAAGGCGATTCGTTTTAAACCCGTCGTTGATTTTCTATGTATTTTGCCGTTGATAATTCCCGTTGTTTCACTTGCAATCGGCGCCCAAGTATCCATGCCTGAATTCCTGCAAAATACAGATTACGAGCTTGTTTTCTTCTTCGTCATAGTTGCGCTGCCTTACACCTACAGAGCACTCGATTCTGCAATAACAGCAGTTGATATCAAAGTCATCGTTGATGCTTCGAGGAGTCTGGGCGCAACTTGGTTCACGACCATTATAAGAGTCATTATTCCTGCAATAAAGAGCGGCATTATCGGATCGCTTTTCTTATCCTTTGCGTTGGCGGTTGGCGAATTTACTTTAACATCGTTGCTCCACTGGGAGACTTTTCCTACGTGGACTGTCGTAGCCGCACAACAAAACATTCTTGGCGCAATCGCAATATCAGTCTTCTCCTTTGCATTAGCAATTGTCGTCCTGACAACTGTCGGAGTTTTGGCAGCTCGAAAGAGAAGTTTGAATCTGGTTACTGAATCGCAAGAGATGGAGTGAAAATGGCTAAACAACGTTCAAGTAGCACCCTCACATTAGAAGGAGTCACTCGTTCATTCGGCACAACTTTGGCGCTAGATGGCCTGGACTTGACGATTGAGCCTGGTGAGTTAGTAGCTCTTCTAGGTCCTTCGGGTTGTGGCAAGACCACGGCGCTTCGAATAGTTGCGGGCTTGGAAACTGCAGACACTGGAACTTTGCTAGTAAATGGTGTTCGTTATAACGATACGCCAGCAAACGAACGTGACATGGGCATGGTATTTCAAGCGTATTCACTCTTTCCTAATATGACAGTAGCTGAAAATATTGATTACGGTCTTCGTGCACGCAAGATGGATCTGCCAAAGCGAATGAAGCAAGTTCGAAAAATGTTGCAGTTAGTCGATCTTGAGGAGAAGAGCACCCGCTATCCCCATCAATTATCTGGTGGTCAGCAACAACGAGTAGCACTTGCACGAGCTCTTGCTATCGAGCCAACAGTTTTATTACTCGATGAACCACTCTCGGCACTCGATGCTCAGGTTCGCTCGCAAATTCGTGAAGAAATTCGCGCAATTCAATTAGAACTGGGAATTACAACGTTATTCGTAACCCATGACCAAGAAGAGGCGATGGCGATTGCAGATCGTGTTGGCGTTATGAATAAAGGCAAGTTAGAACAAATTGATAAGCCAACAATTCTGTATAACGAACCAGCAACGCCGTTCGTGGCCTCATTTGTTGGTCAAGCAAATAGATTACCTGCAACTGTCACTGGTAAAGGTAATGTTAAAGTTTTGAGCCAAAAGATTTCACTTTCAAGGCATTCTGCTAATTTAATAGATGGTGTTGCGGTTGAGGCGCTAATACGTCCAGAGTCAATCACTCTTACTTCAGATAAAGATGAGGACGCTACCAACGGTTTGCTTATCTCAAAATCATTCCTCGGGCCACTCACAAAACTTGGTGTCGCAATTGAAGGACTTCCTATTATTCACATCAATTCGCAGAGTAAGGATGTTAAAAATTTAGAAATCGGCAATCGAATCTCTTTCAAAATCGTTGCTGATGAAATTATGGCTAGAAATGTCTAATTTTGATTCGCGCGTTAAAAGAATCGTCCGTGGGACAGCGAATGATAAAGGTTGGCGCAACCTTGAGTTGGATGAAGGTGAAACCATTGAGGGGGTCTCACCTTCACCCAATGCAGAATCGATCTTAAGTCTGATTCATATTTCAGATTTACATATATGTGATGCTCAATCCCCGGCTCGACTTGAACTATTGGATCGCATGGCCGATCCTCACAACCCGATGTCAGAGGTTATAAAACTCGTGGGCACTTATCGCCCTAATGAAATGCTGACCACGCAAACACTTGAGGCAATGGTTCAGACCATTAATGGAATTGATCATGGAGTAGTAACAACGAGGCCGATTGATGCAGTTGTGGTTACTGGCGATGTCACCGATAACGCACAAGGCAATGAGTTGAATTGGTATTTCACGTTAATGGATGGTGGTGAATTACTTCCCGACAGCGGTGACACATCAAAGTGGGAGGGACTATCTTCGAGTGATCCTGCTACTTATGACACTTCTTATTGGAATCCTGATGGTACTCCTGAGGGATGCGAAGATGATTTTGCTCGATCACTGTATGGCTTTCCGACAGTTCCTGGATTACACGAGGCTGTACGAAAAGCTTTTACTGCCACCGGTATCCGCCACAAATGGCTTGCAACCCACGGAAATCATGATGCTCTGATTCAAGGCACTCTTCCGGGGGATGAAATGGTTCGCAACCACGCAATTGGTTCAGAGAAGGCAATAGCCCTTGCGCCAGATGCTGATCTTTCAAAACTTTTTGAAAACTTCAATCAAGTTGGACCTGTTACGTATTTAGACCCTCAAGGAACAAAATATCGAACTGTAACTGCTGATCCGAAGCGTGAAATTAATCATGAGGATACGTGGGCAAAGATTCATCAAGCTTGCGATCACGATCATGGCCTCAATCAAGTTAGTGCATCGAGTGGTATCAAGTATTGGTATCGAGATATCAATGGAATTCGACTGGTTTCCTTAGATACCGTAAACCATCATGGCGGCTGGCAAGGTTCTTTAGATGAAACTCAATTTGAATGGTTGAAACTTATATTGAAGGATACCGAACCCAATTATTTCGTCATTCTTTCTCATCATCCGTCTTCCACTCTATTTAATCTATATCAACCCGAGGGAACAGCTCGCAGAGTTGGTGAATCTGAAGTAGTAGAGCTCCTCATCAATGAACCTCGCGTTATTCTCTGGCTTGCTGGACACAACCATGAACACAAAGTTGAACGATTTGGTGATGAATTTGGTGGATTCTGGCATATACAAACCGCTTCAAATATTGATTGGCCACAGCAAGGAAGACTCATTGAAATCTTGAAGGATGGAGAAAAACTTGTTATTGCAACATCAGTCTTTGATCACCAGAGTCCCGTATCTCTTGACGAAGCGACAAGTGATCTCACTAACCCGGTTAATCTTGCCGGCTTGTCACGAGTGCTGGCAGCCAACGTTTGGCAGCGTCGCAGCGGGGAATTCGATCTTGAATTATTAGCTGGCGAGAAATCTGACAGAAATCGTTACCTCTGGTTATAGAAAGTGCTAGAACTGGAGCGTGGAAAACGACCTAGATTTCGATGTGGTGATTATTGGCTCAGGCTTTGGCGGCTCGGTGGCGGCCCTGAGGTTGAGCGAAAAAGGCTACAAGGTCTGCGTTATTGAAGCTGGGCGTCGTTTTTCTGACCAGGATTTCCCAAAGACTTCCTGGCGCCTGCGAAGATTTTTGTTTGCGCCTCGGCTAGGTCTCAATGGAATTCAGCGCATACATGCGCTGCCAAATGTCTTGGTTTTGGCTGGCGCAGGCGTGGGAGGTGGCTCACTTGTCTATGCAAATACTTTGTACACCCCACCTGATTCCTATTTTAATGATCCCCAATGGAAACATATTACTGATTGGAAGAGTGAGCTCGCTCCTTGGTATGAACTAGCTCATCGAATGTTGGGCGTCGCAAAAAATCCTCTCATGACACCCTCGGACGTTGCAATGAAAGAAGTTGCAGATGAAATGGGAGTAGGCCACACATTCACGTTAGCTCCGCTCGGTATCTATTTTGGTGACGGAGCTGGAGTCAAAAGCGATGATCCATTTTTTGGTGGGGCGGGACCCTCGCGCTCAGGCTGCCAACACTGTGGCGCATGTATGACTGGATGTCGCCACAATGCCAAGAACACACTTCCAAAGAACTATCTCGGGCTCGCCGAAGGTATTGGTGCCACAGTTATTCCAGAAACTACGGTCACCTCTTTCGAAGAGGTTAATGGATCGTGGATTATTAAAACTCGCAAAAGTAGTTCATGGCTGGGAATTAATAAGACTTTCACCGCCCGCCAACTCATTGTTGCAGGTGGAACGTATAACACTCAAAAATTATTGCATCGCCTAAAAGATAATAAGAAGTTACCAAATCTTTCAGATTTCCTAGGAAAACTTTCCCGAACAAATAGTGAGGCCCTCACTGGTGCGCTCATGCCTAAATCTAAGATTGACTACTCGATTGGCGCCGCGATTACATCGTCATTTTATCCAGATGAGCACACTCACGTTGAACCGGTGCGATATGGAAAAGGCAGTAATTCGATGGCGCTATTGCAGACAATCATGACGGATGGAACCAAGCTTTCTTCGCGCCACAAGCAGTGGTGGAAGACGGTATTGCGACATCCAAAGATGCTGTATCGAATTTTGAATGTGAAAGGCTGGAGCGAGCGCACTGTTATAGCCCTCGTAATGCAAAACGTTGATTCCTCCATCTCGGTGAAAGGGAAACGAGACTTTCTTGGGTCTTGGAAGTTAACTTCTGAAAATGATTCTGAACATCCCAACGCCACCTACATTCCGGCGGCCAACGAAGTTGTGCGGCGGATTGCGAAAAATCGGGGTGGGATTCCTGGCGGAAACATTGGAGATTTATTAAATGCACCTTTCACGGCTCACTTCGTGGGTGGCTGCGTGATTGGTGATTCGGATAAAACCGGAGTGATCGATCCCTACCATCGAGTCTGGAATTACCCGACTCTGCATATTGTCGATGGGGCTAGTGTGACCGCCAACCTCGGGGTTAATCCTTCGCTGACGATTACGGCCCAAGCCGAACGTGCAATGAGTTTTTGGCCAAACAAGGGTGAGACCGATGGCCGCCCACGTCAGGGTGAGCCTTACGCCCGCTGCACGCCTGTATTTCCACGCTCACCAGCCGTCCCTGCTACCGCATACGCAGCACTTCGCCATAAACTTTAGGGGTGATTTTTTCGGGTTATAGACCACCCATTTTTACTTCGTCATGATGTATTCATGGAATTAGGCGCACTTAAGGGTGATTTCCTTCCCCCGCTACCAGGGGTGAGAATTGCTTCTATAACTCCACCACCGGTAAACCCTAATTTTATAGTGCGTACGAAGCTTCTTCAGCTATTGAATCATCCCGCGCCTTACGCCACCGTTATTGTTGCCCCGGGCGGTTTTGGGAAAACTAGCCTGGCTGCGCAATGGGCTGCAGAAAAACCAGAAGAAACAATGTGGATTACCTTAAATGAAAATTTATCTGCAACTGAATTTCTAAAAAAATGTATTTCTAGTGCACGTCGCGTAATACCAAATTTTGCGGTATGGGCTGAGAATTCATTAGAAAAAGAGTTAGATCACGAAGCTATCAGCATCAAAATTGTGAATGAAATTAGTGCGCTTGCCCAGCATTTTCGAGTGATATGGGATGGTACTGACAGACTAAGTCCTGAGCTATTTCCCTTAATCCAAAATTTTTTAAATCTTGCCCCACTCAATTTATCGACGCTCTCACTTCGCCGCACCCTTCCAGATGTCTCCTATTCGCGTGCCGCTAGTCTAAATGCATTTCTATTGCTCACAGCCGCTGACTTAAAATTTTCTGATTCAGAAATCAGCGCACTTGCGGCAATCAATAAAATTGATTTGAAGAATCCTCTATTTACTCAGCAGCTAAATCTTGCTGGTGGCTGGCCAGTAGGGCTTCAATTATTAATTCAAAAATTAAATAACGAAAGCAACGGTACTATTTTACAAGAATCTATCCTTACAACACAGGGGAGTTTAATTGTAAATAACGCCGTAGAATCTTTGGATAAAGATTCCAAAGAAATTTTAGAAAATCTGGTTTTTCTTGATGAATTCTCGTCAGAGAATATTGAAAATATTACAGCTTCGAAAGCTAAAGCAGAGCAAGCGTTAAGGCTGGTTAAATCTGGAGTGTTTCTCTACCAGGTTTCGGAAAGTCCAGATTTATTTAAGATGCAGCCCTTAATCAAAGAATATTTAATTTCCTCCTTAAAACTTAATACTGAAAAGTTCACTACGATAGGAAAAAAGTCAGCTGAGTTAATTTTCAATCAAGGTCAGACACTTCAGGCAATGAAGATATTTGAAGAAATTGGTGAGGAACAGAAGGCCTTCGATATCGCGAGGAGAAGTGTTTCAGAGTTAATTTTCAGCGCAAATGATAATGCGCTAAAAAAGTTTAAGGAAATAATAGGGGAAAGATTGGGTATCGGGCCAGCCGGTCCAGTTGGGCTTGAAATTTATGCCAACGTTGCTGTGGGAAACAACGAGTCAAGTTTTCATGATCTAGAAACTTTAGAATCGATGATTGCAGGTACCGAAACCGCACGCGGAGCGGCTGACGAAATAACATTGATGAAGTCTAGGCTTGCTTTTACATTTGGAAAATTTAATGAATCTATAGAGTTATTTTGGGCAGCCCACCATCATAAAATGAGTGAATATGGTGAGAAAGTGAAGGGGATACCCAAGTATGCGTTAACAGGTATTGGACCTGCTTTAGACTCTGCTTTTTTGACGGATGACGTTGATTCGCTCTGGAAAATGTCAGATTTGATTCAAGCATCAAATATTGCAAATAATTCGGCGAAAAACCTCAACTGGTTAACGTCTCAAGCGCTGGCGGCGCACTCTCAAGGTAGATTCAATGATGCATATTCGTTGGGTAAAAGCGCAATTGCTGTTGCAGAAACTCGCAAAGCCGGTGGCGCCTTCATACCTTATTCTGCGTTTTATTGTGTTGCTGATTCGCTGAGGGAATTTGGGAAAGAGGAGCAGTCACTTGCCTTATTCGATCAAATCCTTTCGACCGCATTGAAGTACAAACAATATCCTTGGGCTGTAGCTTTTTATTCACGGAAAGCTTTGGTTTATAGCCAAATGTCTCAGAATACGCAGGCGCTACTAATGATTGCGCAGGCTCGCGCGGTAGCGTCAGAGCCCTTGGTAGACCCACGTATCAATCAAATAATCGATGACAATGAGATTGTGATTCGAGTGCAGACTCACGATACAACTAGAATCACTGAATTACTGACAAGGATGCCTGGCTCGATTACCGCTCTGGCATTTAGGACAGCATTTCTTGCATCTCAGAATTTATCTAAGGCCAATGAAATTCTTGATCAATTTCCAGAGATATCTCCTCGGCATAAAGTTGTGAAGAAGATCATCTTTTTGCAAGTATTTGCTCACGACTCTACGTTGTCACATTCATACTTAGAGGATGCTCTGGACATTGCATCTGCGGTAGGGATGCGTCAAATCTTTATACAAGGTACTTTAAAGCATAGAGAATTAATCTTAACCCTCGCAGAAAAAAAACCGACCGTATATCTGCAAGGCCTGGCATCTGAAATAAGAGAGCGGTTGAACGCGAGAAAGAATCACTGGGGTGAGGGAACTGATGAGCCGCTTACTAAGCGAGAGCTTGAGATTTTGCGCAGACTCGCGACGGGACTGCCTTTAAATCAAATCTCGGTATCACTACATATCTCAATTAACACAATGAAAACGCACTTAAAAAATATTTACCGTAAAATGAATGTTGATTCTAGGGAAGAAGCAGTAACCCGAGGAAAGACGTTAGCTCTATTTTAAAGTGAATCCATGATGTGGCGATTGCCGCGATCAAAAGTAAAGTAATTCCAGGCCCAGTCAGCTACGGTTCCAATTCGGTTGCGGCCGCCGAGTAAGTACATCAAATGCAAAAAGAGCCAGGCAAACCAGGCTATCGGACCTCGTAGTTTTATTCTTTTAACTTGGACAATTGCTTTATGCCGTCCGATAGTTGCCATCGAACCTTTATCTCTGTACTTAAATTCTTTTAGGGGTTCGTTCTGTTTAACTCGGTGAATTTGGTCAGCGACAAAGCGGCCTTGCTGAATTGCAGTAGGTGCCACCATTGGGAGAGGGCGACCATTCTCATCCATTACTGCGGCGTTATCTCCGATGGCCCAAATATGTGGATAGTGTGAAACTTGAAGTGTTGAATCTGTCTTAATTCGATTTCCGACTAATGGAAGATTGAGAAGTCCAAGTTCTTCTACTCCTTTTACACCTGCTGCCCACACTGTAATTTCAGATGGAATTGAAGCTCCATCAGAGAAATAAATTTTTCGGCTAGAAACTTTTTTAACTTGGGTACTCAATAGGACCTTCACTCCGAGTCCTTCTAAATCCTGTTTTGTCCGCTCTGAGAGATCTTCATCAAACATTGGAAGCAACCTAGGGCCAGCTTCAACAAGGTAGATATCAATATGCTTTGAAGCATGAAAGTTATCTTTCATCAAAGGTCCTCGGACTAATTCAGCGAGCGCACCTGACATCTCAACCCCTGTTGGTCCACCGCCAACTAGTACAACAGATAGGCGAGTGTTATCTTCGAATCTACATAGATCTTCAAATCGACGCATTAATTCAGAGCGAATTGCTAGCGCTTCATGAATATTTTTCATTCCTAATGCATGCTCTGCAACACCCGGTACGCCAAAATCTGAAGTTGCAGACCCCAGTGCAATAACTAGGTGGTCGAAGGGCAGCACTTCGCTGCTATCGAGTTTTACAGTCTTGTTTTTATGGTCTATTGATATGGGAGAACCCATTCTAAATTTTGCTCCAGTTTTCCGAAGCGCCCCGCGAATCGGGTATGCCACGTGGTCTGCGGCTAAGGAGGCGGTGGCTACCTGATAGAGGAGCGGCAAAAAAGTCTGATAGTTGTGGCGATCAACAACTGTGATATCTGCGTCATGGCCGATGGCTTTAGCTGCGGTTAATCCTGCGAATCCGGCTCCAAGAATTACCACACGGGGTTTTGACATGACTGGCCTCCATCACTACCTAATTCGCTCTTTAAAAATCAAGATTATCTATTCGCCATTGAATCCTCACTAAGTCTACTGTTTACCCTATGGCTGACCTAAATCGAAAAATACTTGTCACAGGAGCGTCTGGATATGTTGGCGGACGATTGGTCCGCTCACTTCTGGAGAAGAAATTGGATGTTCGAGTCTTCGTCCGTGACCGGAACAAAATCGCCCGTCAACCCTGGGAATCACACGTTGAAATCACGGTCGGCAATGCAAGTGATTTTGACGCTACCCGCAAAGCTTTAACAGGGATTCATACTGCTTACTACCTTCTACATTCCATCAACTATTCAACGCGCTTTGATGAAATTGAAGCGCAGATGGCTCGGACATTTGCTAAAGCTGCGCAAGCTTCAGGCGTCCAACAGATTATTTATCTCGGCGGAATAGCCAACGATCAGAAGCGAAGTAAGCATCTTGAATCTCGGGCAAATACAGGCCGTGAATTAGCTTCAGGGACAGTGCCTGTCATGGAAATTCGAGCTGGAATCATTATTGGCTCAGGATCTGCATCCTTTGAAATGCTTCGTCACTTAACTCATCGCCTTCCCATTATGACAACGCCAAAATGGATTTCAAATCGAACTCATCCGATAGCAATTAGAGACATTCTTTATTACCTATCTGAAGCTGGAAAGTTAAAGAAACCAGTTTCAGGAATTTTCGATGTTGGTGGACCAGAAGTTATTAGCTATGAAGAGATGATGCAAATTTTTGCCAAACTATCTGGGCTGCGCAGGCGCATAATTATTAAAGTTCCGGTCTTAACACCTAAATTATCGAGTTTATGGATTGGCTTAGTAACCCCAGTTCCCACAACTCTTGCTCGGCCATTAGTGGGCTCACTCATTAGCGAAGTCGTCGCAGACCCTGCAAAAAGTCTTGATGCAATTATTCCGCCACCACCAGAAGGCTTACTTCCATTAAAGCAAGCAATTGAATTTGCACTCTCTAAGACATCGGGCAATGAGATCGAAACACGATGGTCAGATGCCACTGGACCCACTGCTCCTTGGCAGAAAGCGCAGAGTGATCCAACCTGGGCTGGTGAAACGCTCTACTTTGATAAGCGAGAGCTAATCACTGATGCCTCACAAAAATCTGTTTGGGAAGCAATTGAAAGAATTGGCGGGGACACCGGTTGGTATGGGACAGGTCTTCTCTGGTGGTTGCGGGGTTTAGTTGATCGCTTGCTGGGTGGCGTTGGACTTCGCCGCGGGCGTCGAGATCCAGAACATTTGCGAACTGGTGATGCTGTTGATTTTTGGAGAGTTGAAAATTTAGTTCCTGGAGAAGAGTTGAAGCTGTATGCAGAAATGATCTTGCCTGGTAAAGCATGGCTTGAGTTCAAAATTGAAGAAATGTCTGATGGACACTTGCGTCTCATTCAACAAGCGACTTTTCAACCGCGCGGCTTAGGGGGCCAGCTGTATTGGTTTATGGTTGCTCCTTTTCATTTCCTTGTTTTCCCCACCATGCTTAAAAATCTTATTAAAAGCGCAAAGGAACACGACACGCGTGCATGAATTTAATTCAGAGGTCGAAGAGTTGGCTCACGATATTTTGCGGTATTCACTCTTGCGCCTCAAGCAGGAGCCACCTTTAGATCATGCGAAAAGCCCCGAGGAATTATTTCTTGAAGCTGGTAACACCATTACCGAAGCTGGGCTAGGTGGAAAAGAAGCCCTTCGAGTTTTTACAGATGTACTAGCTCCTTCCTGTCTTTCAACTGACCATCCTTCATATCTAGCATTTATCCCATCTGCGCCGAGTGAACATGCAACTCTTTTTGATCTGGTGGTTGGAGCAAGCGCTATCTATGGCGGCTCATGGGTGGAGGGTGCTGGCGCAGTATTTGCTGAAAATCAAGCACTTCGTTGGATAAGTGATTTAGCAGCTCTTCCGCAAACGGCCGGAGGAGTATTCGTTCAAGGTGGAACTATTGGAAATCTTTCTGCGCTCGTCGCTGCACGCTACACCGCACGGGAAAAAGCAAAAGCCCAAGGCCGAAAGGTTGATCGCTGGGTCATTGTTGCAAGCAATCAAGCCCATTCATCTGTTAAATCTGCTGCCGATGTGATGGATTGTGAGATCCTTTTTGCAAATGCCGATGAGGATTTAGTTCTGAGAGCGTCGGCAGTAGAGAGTGCAATAAAGAAATATCGTCATGAAAATCCTACGCATGAAATCTTTGCACTTGTTGGAACGGCCGGTTCAACTAATTTGGGAATTATTGATGATTTAGATTCGCTTGGAGATTTTGCAAATAAAGAAGGTATGTGGTTTCACGTTGATGGCGCTTATGGGCTAGCTGCTCTGTGCGCTCCATCTGTTCGACATTTATTTAATGGTATTGAAAAATGTGATTCCATGATTGTCGATCCACACAAGTGGCTCTTTGCTCCCTACGATGCATGCGCGCTGATATATAGAAATCCTGCACAAGGCAAAGCCGCCCATACTCAACACGCTTCTTATTTAGATACGCTTGAGGATGAAAGTGAATTCAATCCATCTGACTATGCAATTCAATTAACCCGGCGTCCTCGAGGACTTCCGTTTTGGTATTCGTTAGCAGCAAATGGAACCAAGGCATATTCAGATGCTGTTGAAGACACCATGAATACTGCCCAGCTTGCAGTGCGGTTAATTAATGAACATCCCAACTTAGAATTACTGATGGATCCACAACTTTCGATTGTTGCTTTTACTCGTAAAGGTTGGAGTGCGGCTCATTATCAAGAGTGGAGTGACAAACTTCTTGATGATCAGATTGCTTTTGTAACTCCATCAGCCCACTTGGGGCAACCAATACTTCGATTTGCGATTGTCAATCCGTGGACCTCTGAGAAAGAACTCACAGCGATTCTCGCCACGCTTTAACCCCGAATCAGAGCTTTTTGTCGGGGGAAACCTTTACTATTCGTATATGGAAAACCAAGTCATACCCCAGAGCGCCAGCTCAACACTGACCGCTTTGGAAGTACGAATCTTGGAATTCGAACGTAACTGGTGGCGCTTTGCGGGCGCTAAAGAGTCGGCCATCAAGGAGCTTTTCGACCTCACGCCTCCTGCCTACTACCAAGCGCTCAATAACCTGATTGACCGAGATGATGCCCTCTTGGCTCAGCCAATGCTGGTGAAACGTCTTCGGCGATTACGCGAGGCCCGTACGAGCACACGCTCAGCATCTTTCAAGCTCTAGCTAGAGCTAGCCAGCCCTAGCTAGGTCTGGCCACCCCACCCCGATTTGGCTCACACCCCAGGAGTGAGTAAATTTGGCGTTAGCACTCGGCACCTCCGAGTGACAACCGGAGTGACAACCAGTTAAAAATTGTGGGGGATTAACTCATGGCAAAAATGATTGCCTTTAATGAAGAAGCTCGTCGCGGGCTAGAACGCGGCATGAATGCGCTCGCTGATGCGGTCAAAGTAACCCTTGGACCCCGCGGCCGTAACGTCGTATTGGAAAAGAAGTGGGGAGCTCCAACCATCACAAATGATGGCGTCTCCATTGCAAAGGAAATCGAACTTGATGATCCTTGGGAAAAAATTGGCGCAGAACTAGTTAAAGAAGTTGCTAAGAAGACAGATGATGTCGCTGGCGATGGAACAACAACTGCAACCGTTCTTGCACAAGCACTCGTTCGCGAAGGCCTTAAGAACGTTGCTGCTGGGTCAAACCCAATGGTTCTTAAGAAGGGCATTGAAAAAGCTGTTGACGCTATCTGTGCTGAACTTCTTAAGATGGCAAAGCCCGTTGAAACAAAAGAACAGATTGCTGCAACAGCCTCTATCTCTGCGGCAGACTCAACCATCGGCGAAATGATTGCTGAAGCGATGGATAAGGTTGGCAAAGAAGGCGTAATCACAGTTGAAGAGAGCAACACTTTTGGTCTCGAACTCGAGCTCACCGAAGGAATGCGTTTTGATAAGGGTTATATCTCCCCTTACTTCACAACCGATACCGACCGTATGGAAGCAGTTCTCGAAGATCCATATATTTTGATTGCCAACAGCAAGATAGATCGGAAGAGCGTCGTGTAGGGAAAGAGTGTAGGATAGGGTGTAGATCTCGG
>CAIVOW010000031.1 GCA_903907665.1 uncultured Actinomycetes bacterium
CCACTAATGAAATCAAAAGAAGGACTGCCCACGAGTTGATCTAGATTATGGCTAACGCCAGTCGAGAGATTATCTAAAACAACGACAGAATCCCCTCGTGCAACAAGTGCGTCACAAAGGTGCGAACCAATAAATCCGGCGCCGCCAGTCACTAAGTACTTCATTATTTACCACCACGCGTATTCATTATTGGAACTCCATCGAGCACCGATAAATCAACTGAACTATGAGGATTGACTAAAATAACTAAGTCATAATCTTTGGCGAGTGGAACCGAAGTTTCACCATTCCACTCCAAGACTAAATGATCGTGCCACGAGACCACTGCTCCAGATGCCCGAAGCAATGTAATCAACCCGGAAGCAGGTGTCTCACGCACATCAGAGACATCCGGCTTATAGGCAACACCTACAACGAGAACTTTTTTACCGGAAAGCGGCCCAATCAATCCTTCTGCTTTGCCCACGAAAAACGAAGGCATCGAAAGATTTACTTCATTTGCCAGATCAATAAATCTAGTTGGCACACCTATTTCACGAGCTTTAGCGGCCAAATACGAAGGATCGACTGGAATGCAATGTCCACCCACACCCGCACTTGGAAAAAATGGCATAAATCCATACGGCTTGGTGGCGGCAGCGTCTATTACTTCACGAACATCGATTCCCATCTTTGAGCAAAAAACAGCAATCTCGTTAATGAAACTAATATTCACAAACCTAAATGAATTTTCGAGTAATTTTGCAGTTTCAATAACTTCGACGCAGGACCCAGTCGAAACGCTTTCAATAAAGGATGAATAGAACTTAACCGCTCGCTGCGTACCTTCTGAAGTTAACCCAGAAACCAACTTTGGAGTGTTCTTTATATTCCATTTTTTATTCGCCGGATCAATTCGCTCTGGTGAATAAACTAGCTCGAAATCAGTTTGGCGCGATACTGCTGACAAAATCGAGGAAGCTAATCCCCTTGTTGTACCGGGCGAAATCGTGGATTCAAGAATTACTAATGCAGCGGGACCAAGATTTGCGCCGACCGCTTCTAGTGCGGATTTAAATGCAGTTAGATCTGGAGCACCTAGTGCATCCAATGGTGTTGGCACGCAGATGCAGACAACGTCGGCCGATGAAATAGATTCAAATGAATGTGAGGCATCGTAATTTCCACTAGCAATTACAGCAGCAAGGGCTGAATCCAAAACATCCGAAACGGGTGAGCGGCCATTCGTTAACCCCTGCACACGATTGGTATCAACGTCGATTCCAACGACTGTATGTCCAACTTCGGCAGCAGCAATAGCCAAGGGCAAACCCACATACCCCTGACCAACTATCGCTACGCGCATGGATAAAGGCTATCGGTTCGCCTACGCGCCGAACTCACTCTTCGCTTGAGCCGCTTCAGGTGTGCTTGCTGCAAAGGCATCAATCAATGGAATAACGGCCTTAGCGCCGGCTACATCTCCAGATGCTTTCAAATCTTTTCCGAGCTGCAAAAGAATCTTTTGGTTGAACGGATCTAATGCGACCATCTTGCGACGCAGCGGGATAGCAGATGGAACTCTCTTCGTCTGTTCATAAATAGTTGCTAATAAATTGAGAGCATCGTAGTTTCGCGAATCAGAAGCGACTAATTCTTTGGTCATCGTGACACTGCTCGATACATCTCCTGCCCGAGCTAACAAAGATGCGACCATCAATTTGCTATATGGATCTACAAATCCGTAAGTCAGCGGCTTCTTTACCGCAGTAATATATGTTGCAACATTTGAGCTATCGGGTTTTGAATAAGACTGCGCCATTTTTACTTGTGCGTCTGCCAAAGCGAGCGGGATTACAATTGCAATTGCAACAGTTGCGGCAATTGCGGAAATCAAAGGTTGCGCAATATTCTCTTTATTGGCTTTATTCGCTCTTACCTTTGTTCGATTGCTCTTTCGATTCTTGTTAGCTTTTACGTTCATTGGGTGAGAACTCACTGGCTCGGTGCCCTCTGTTATCGAAAGCCCAATAATGACTCCACCGAGGATCCAGCCCCAAATTGCAATACCTACGTTGTCGATTGAGATAAATGACTGGGCTTCGTAAGTGACCCAAGCAGAGACGTAAGAACTGATAACTAGCTGTTGCACCCCAGAAGTGCGACGTATGGCGATAATCCCCCGCCAAGCAATAAATATGAAAAGCGCAAGGAACGAAAGCAAAACAAAGATACCGCCAGTTGAAGCAAGTTGAATCGGCACATTGTGTGCTGCATTGGAAATAGTGTCTGGTCCGCGTCGAAGAGATTGTGTTACATCCCGATATTGGCGGAAATAAGATCCGTAGCGATCTAAGCCAACACCAAAGAGAAAATGGTGCTTAAACATATTGATTCCAGCTCGCCAATAATCACCACGATAGGTGACCGAGGCCTTATATAAATATTTTGCTAACGGTCCACTTCCGAGCATTCCTATGACGCCAACAATTAATCCCAGTACGCCCAGTCCGGCAGCGGCAAATCCAACTACTTTGTTCTTCTGCCAAAGAAAAACAACGACAATGCACCCGATGCCAATCAGAGCAGCGAGTAAGCCCTGTCTTGCCTGTGAAAAAATAATGGTGACCAGTAAAAGTAAGACTGATGCAAAAGCATAAATTCGAATCCAAAGCGCTTTACTGGCATTCAGGACGACACCAAATAAAAGTACAACAAAGATTCCCATCACCGCAGAAGCAAAGTCTGGGTTTCCTAGGGTACTTAAAACAGAGTTGTAGGGGTTATTCCACTTAATGGCATCAATTTTAAAATGTTGGCAGAAACCATAAAATCCAACAATCGGTCCAACTATCAAAGTAACTAAATCAAACCTAGATATATTCGATAGTCTAAATATGAAAAGAGCAGTTAAGAAGAAAATCGTCAGTGAGAGGTAGGTTAAGAAACCGGTACGTCTTGCAATTTCACCGAAAAATGCGGTGTATTTATCGCCCGTAGCAAGAAATGAAAGGAACATGAAAAGAATAAATAATCCCGAGAGCAAAGTTGAAACCTTTAAGATTCCGTTCTTCATCGCGTCCTTGATCTGGAAACCAAGCCAACCCGCTAGGTAAGCGGCAAAGATAAAGAGCACCCATGATTTAGGTGCATTGAAAGGGTCAGATAAATTCGCCCAGAGAAAGAGCGTCACCAGAGAGCCACCAACCATTAACCAATTACTGGCCTGAAGATGTGCGGAGCGATCTCGGTTGTTCATCCCCCAAGTTTACCTAGGATGACTATTCATTTACCTTCTTTTTAGCTTAAGGTCTCGCCAG
>CAIVOW010000032.1 GCA_903907665.1 uncultured Actinomycetes bacterium
AGCATCTTGGGATTTATTATTGGGATTTCATTCTCAGCTCCTCTTTATTCTCATTACGTTGCTCATACCAATCCTTTTCATTCGACATTGGATGCCACCATTTCGATTCATGGTGAGCAGAAGCCAGTCCTCGAGGCATCAACGACCGGTTTAGGTTTAGGAGTTACTCCTATTGGCCCAACATGGAATCCCAGCAAATATTTCTTGGGTTCCGATGGCCAAGGTAGAGATGTCATGGCTAGGTTGCTTTACGGCGGAAGAAGTACTCTGCTTATTGGTACGACCGCAGGTTTGCTCTGTATTTTCTTATCGTTGTTGATTGGAATTCTTGCTGGTTACAGACGTGGCTGGGTCGATGCAGTACTTTCGCGAATCCTGGATATTATCTGGGCATTTCCGGTCTATCTTCTTGCGATTAGCCTCTCGGTAGTTCTATTAACCTCAGGCTTAACCATTGGTTTTATACACGTAGGTCCTGGATCATTTGCCCTTCCTATTTTTATTATTGGAATTGTTTATATTCCTTATGTCGCTCGACCAATCCGCGCCCAAGTACTTGCACTACGCGAGCGTGAATTTGTACGCGCCGCAGTAGGAACAGGCGCCAAGACATCAACGATTATCTTCCGTGAGATTCTTCCTAACATTATTCCAAGCGTTTTAGTGTTTATCCCAATCATTGTCTCGCTTTCCATGCTCACCGAATCAGCACTGTCATTTCTTTCGATTGGCGTTCAGCCACCGGCTGCTTCATGGGGAACGATTATTAATGATGGACTGGGCCTGCTTTATACGCGCCCTATTGTGGGTATTGCTCCTGGTCTGATGATCGTACTCACCGCTGCAGCGCTCAATTTGTACGGTGATGCAGTACGAGATGCCCTAGATCCCAAGACGAGAGCACGAGGGGACTAGTGCTCACATTCTTAGCTCGTCGCTTTAGTGCCATGGTTTTTGTACTATTTTCGATTTCCATCATGGTCTTCTTGATTTTCTTTGCGACTCCTGGAGTAGATCCTGCCGCCCGTATTGCAGGACGAGGAGCTGATCAGCAGACACTTTTGCAGGTGCGGCATTCCTTTGAATTAGATAGACCAATTCCAATTCGATATGTATCAATGATGAAACACTTATTTGTTTCTCAAGACCTCACTTCGTATGTCAACCGTGGGGCGAAAGTAATACCGCAACTCTCTCAGGCCATTCCAGCAACTTTCTCGTTGGTTATAGGCGCAGCAATTATCTGGCTTGTCATAGGTATCTTTTTTGGCGTCCTGGCTGCAAGTTCTAAGAAAAAGTGGATTGACCCGACGATTGGATTTTTAGGAATTATCGGTATTTGCTTACCAGTTTATTGGCTGGGTGAAGTTGTCAATCTCATCACGCAATCTAAACTTCATAATTCAGTATTCAAGTGGGTTCCACCACTTGGTTATGTTGGACTTTCGGACGACCCATGGCAATGGTTTTTACATCTACTCTTTCCTTGGCTAACGCTGGCCGTCTTGTACGCAGGTATTTATGTTCGCGTTCTACGCAATGAAATCATGGTTGTGATGAGTGAGGATTATATAAAAACTGAACGCGCAAAGGGCGCCAGCGAAAAACGCATTCTCTATAAACATGCAACGCGTATGAGCCTTATTACGATTGTTTCACTCTTTGGTTTGGATTTTGGTTCACTGGTAGGTGGCTATGCGCTTTTGACTGAAGTTGTTTTCGGTATACAAGGAGTGGGCAAGCTGACGTTTGATTCACTCCAAAACTTTGATCTGCCTGTCATTATGGCGACCGTTATGTACGCCTCTTTCTTCGTGGTTTTCATGAACGCCCTAGTCGATGTCGTTTATGCAGTCCTAGATCCGCGGGTGCGACGTGTCTGAGAAACTATTAGAAGTTAAGAACTTACACGTTACCTTTGAAACCCGCCGCGGTGATGTGCGAGCAGTTAATGATCTCTCCTTCTCATTGAACAAGGGGGAGACCCTTGGAATTGTTGGCGAATCGGGTTCGGGTAAGTCTGTTTCGATGAATGCGGTCATGGGGCTTTTGCGGGATGCAAATGCGAAGATTTCCGGTGAAGTTTTCTTCAATGGCATTGATCTACTCAAGCGCGATGATGAATCCATGAGAGCAATTCGCGGTAAAGATATTGCGATGGTCTTCCAAGATCCAATGACGGCGCTCACACCGGTCTACACCGTTGGCTGGCATATTGTGGAGCAGATTCGATTACACACATCCTTGACGAAGAAAGAAGCACGCGAAAGAGCCATTGAAATTTTGGATGAGGTCGGAATCCCAGATGCGAAAAGTCGCATTGACCGCTATCCACACGAATTCTCTGGCGGTATGAGGCAGCGGGCAATCATCGCGATGGCATTAGCGCTAAATCCGTCTTTACTGATTGCTGATGAACCTACTACTGCGCTAGATGTGACAATTCAAGCCCAGATTTTGGATTTATTAAAGCGCTTACAAGCTCAGCACAATTCATCCATCATCATCATTACCCACGACATGGGAGTTGTTTCTGAAATTGCTGATGAAGTATTGGTGATGTACGCAGGCCGACCAGTAGAGCGAGCTTCTAAGAAAGCATTATTTGCAAACCCGCGTCACCCATACACACAAGGCCTGATGAACTCAGTACCGCGCATTGACCGCCCATCCACCGAGCGTTTACAAGCAATTCCAGGGCAGCCAGCTTCACTCCTACATCTTCCAGAGGGATGTTCCTTCTCCAATCGTTGCTCAAAAGCTTTCGATGCTTGCAACAAGCTACCAACTTTCAACATCGACGCGGATGGACATGGAGCGGCTTGTTTCTTGGTAGGTGAACGTCCATGAGTACAAGAAAAGTAATTCTCTCAATCGAGGGCCTAGGAAAGAACTTTGAACTCGGTTCAGCTTTTTCTCGAGGTAATGATGTTGTGCATGCGGTCGAGAATGTAAATCTAGAAATTTTTGAAGGTGAAACGTTAGGAATTGTTGGTGAGTCTGGCTGCGGTAAATCAACGCTAGGTCGAATGATTGTGCGTCTTGAAGAGCCAAGTGCTGGCCATATCTTCTTTGAGGGTGAAGATCTGGCTAAAGTTCCAGCAAAGCAGCTACGTGGTCTTCGAAAGAGATTCCAAATGATTTTCCAAGATCCTTATGCATCACTCAACCCACGCCGCCAAATTGGGAAAATTGTTGAAGAACCCCTTCGGATTCACGGCATGGGTAAAGAAGCGCGTAAAGCGGTAGCCCAGGATTTATTGAAGAGGGTAGGCCTTGATGAGAATGCGTATGAGAAATATCCACACGAATTCTCTGGTGGCCAACGTCAACGCGTTGTTATCGCCCGCG
Organism: uncultured Actinomycetes bacterium; assembly: GCA_903907665.1. The sequence goes on from CAIVOW010000032.1 coordinate 3,352, forward strand.
CACTTACTTTAAATCCTCGCTTAGTTGTAGCCGACGAACCTGTTTCAGCTCTGGATGTTTCTATTCAGGCTCAAGTTCTTAACCTCTTTAAAGATCTTCAATCTGAATTCAACTTAACCTATGTTTTCATTGCTCATGATCTGGGTGTCGTCCGATACGTTTCCGATCGGATTGCCGTGATGTATCTGGGTAAGGTTGTCGAGCTGGCGCCGGCTGAAGAGCTGTACGCAGCACCTGCTCATCCGTACACAAAAGCTTTGTTGTCCGCTAATCCACGAATGGATTCAAACGATAAAAGTGAGCGCATTATTTTGAAAGGCGACCTTCCAAATCCAATTAATCGTCCATCAGGATGTGTTTTCAATCCTCGCTGTCCTAAAGTTCAAGATATCTGTAAAACAGAAAGTCCGGCACTGATTCAACTTGGTGGTCGCCAAGTTGCTTGCCATTTCCCAGAAAACTAAAAAACTAAGAGAAAGAACCTGCGATGATAACTCCAACAGTAAAAATTGGTAAAGATCAACACATCTGGGCGTTTGCAGCAGATATGCAGCCCGTTGTAACTGTCGATCCAGGTACCGTCATTGAAATTGAAACGTGGGATTGTTTTACTGGCCAAGTTCAATCCGAAAGTGACACGGTAGAGAAGCTAGACATTTCACGAGTTAACAGCGCGACTGGTCCGATAGCGGTTAAAGGTGCAGAACCAGGAGATTCGCTATCAGTCACTTTGATTGATATTCGCCCCGATAAACAAGGCGCCGGAATGTGCATTCCAGAATGGGGTCAACTCATTCATCTCGTGAAATCTCCGACAACAAGAATTTTTAGAGTTGAAGATGGAATAGTTCACATGAACGATCGAGTCTCATGGCCACAACGTCCAATGTTTGGCGTTATCGGTGTAGCGCCAGCTTCTGGAAGCATTCCAACTTTTGAAGCTAGTAATCACGGTGGAAACCTCGATAACAACATGAACGGAATCGGCGCCACTATTCATATGCCGGTTTTCCAACCGGGCGGTCAACTTGCGATTGGAGATATGCACGCATCAATGGGTGATGGAGAAATTTCAGGTACCGGTGTTGAAATAGGCGGTACTGCAATAATTAAAGTCGATCTAATAAAAGGTAAGTCAGGAAAGTGGCCAATCACAGAGACTGCAGATTCCTGGATTACCCATGGCACTACTGCCAGCAGCATCGATCAGGCACTAGCCAACGCTTGCGAAGAAGCGGCAAAACTTTTGGTTGATGAGTGGGGTTTCACTATTGAAGATGCCTTCATCTTCCTATCGGTTGCAGGTGACCTTGGAATTGCGCAGTATTGCCACCCTTCACCAGGAAGTGTTATCGCAAAGATGCGCGTACCGAAGACATCGGCCACACCGCGGCCCTTTAAATAGGATTTCGCCGAAGCACTTCCTCAAGTATCCTTTACCTAGAAGAGTCGCCCGGATCACCGCGTTGTAGTAATACACCGAGGAAAGTCCGGACTCCACAGAGCAAGGTGGTGGCTAACAGCCACTCGGAGCAATCCGCAGGACAGTGCCACAGAAAATGACCGCCTCTCGCAAGAGAGGTAAGGGTGAAACGGCGGTGTAAGAGACCACCGCATCTGCAGTGATGTAGATGGCAAGGTAAACCCCACTTGGAGCAAGACCAGA
>CAIVOW010000033.1 GCA_903907665.1 uncultured Actinomycetes bacterium
GTCCAATAGATAAAGAAATGTAATGAACGTAAGTTCCAGTTATCGCCCCGATAACACTGCCAAGAAACCCCAGAGCGAAAAGATTTATTGCTTTAGTTTTACTTCTAATAATTGCAATTTGGGCAAATTTCAAGATCAGTAGCCAGAATAAAAGAGCACTTAGTTTTACTAAAAATAATTTAATTAGATATCCATGACCGTGAGAGCCCGATTGCAGATCAACAATTACATTCGGAATCAAAGCCAAGGCCATGAATAGTGGGGCCATTGATAAATCTAAAGGTGCATGCCACCTGGCAAGTCGCGCAACGACAACTTTGCTTTTTGTATTTACAGAAGATTGACGCTCACCCCATTTGTTCACCCCTTAAGGTTACAAGGTTGCGAGTTTATTGGGAATGAAACGCAGCTATTTAGGCATGAATAGCAGGTTAAGGCTTTTATTTAACGATAACTTTCCCAAGCTGCCAAAGCCGAACAGCGACTACCCGGGAATTTAAATTCGGGTCACCCTTTACTCCCATAGCGACAAAGGTTCGTTGGATCAGAGCCTCTGCAGCACGGAGCGTAATTCCGCGCTCTCTTGCGATTGAGGCATTTGAAAGGCCGTCGGCCAACATGCGAAGAATTTCTGCCTGGTTGGAGCTGATTACTAATTTTTCGCTGTTATCTCTTGGCTCTTGGCTCATTTTTCCAGTCTTACTAATTGATTCCCCAATCGCATCGACCAAATTCTGAATAACGGATATTTGAGATTTAACAATATAAACGGTCGACTCTGGAATTCGCCCAGTTCCGGCAACTGCTAATTCTGGTGAAGCGTGGGCAGTCATTGCAACCATTCCAGTCCAAGGTCTATCTTTAAAAACTTTACTCAATAGATCTGCGCCATCAGGTCCCGGTCCAAGGTCCAAATCCGTCAATACAACATGGGGATCAAAACTTTCGATGACCGCAAGAGCTTCCATAACTGAACCAACACTCTTCACCTGTAAACCGGCATTTGTCAGCGACTCAGTGACGATTGCACGAGTGAAAGTCTCGTCCTCAGCGAGGAGAACTTTGATTACCTTATTGTCTGACATCTGCGAAACGATACCTTGGGCGGCGTTGGAAACACTATATATTTTCGAAAATCGTTCGCAATCCCACGGACTTTATTGGAATTGAGCTGGGTTTAATCGGTTTTTACTCGCCTCTTAAATTTAATTTTCCAGAGGAAAGTTATCCTTCTCGGTTATGGATGGCGATCGCGGAGTTCGAGTTCGAAAGGCCTTAATTGGCTTTGTCGCGCTCTTATTGATCGCCCAATTTGCGCGCACGATGGCAGCCGAATTAATACCGGGCGATCCCGTTCCAATTGAAAGCGCCGCCCCCGCACCTGATCCAACTGTTGCACCAACGGTTATTCCAGATATTCCAGTTATGCCAGTTATTCCAGTTATTCCAACGGATTCACCAGCTCCTGCAACGACAGATGCACCGGTTCCAACGCAGGCACCAGCACCAGCACCCACAGAAATAGCACCAGCACCGGCCCCAGTTCCGAGTGATTCAACTTCGCCTTCTGTCAGTCCGTCAGCAAGTCCGAGCAAACTTCCGCCTCATGCAATTGCAAACCAGACTATGACTATTAGAACACCAAGCGTAGTAACGGTTGATCCGCGCGCTGGCTCGGTTTACCTGCCACAGATAGCTGTTTATGGCGTTGGAAATCTTCTAGTTTGTATTTCAAGTTCTCAAGTCGCATTCGATGTTTCTGGGCAAAATCAAACCGATCCAAAAAAAGGAACGCTAGTTAGCGGGGACCAATCAACATTTCTCCGGTCATCCGGACTTGGCTCTTCGCCAATCGCCCTAATAAATGGTCAAAATGGAATGCGGGCAATTTCGCTAAGCGGTGGAATTGCAAACAAATTCCTGAACCTATCTTTTGTCGCATTATCGGAACCTTCGATAAATCCCGCACTATGTGGCGATGGTAGTCCGAGTAATAACCGAACCATGTCCATACAAAGCATGGGTTTGAACGTAGACATGCTTAAGGGCAATGTTACGCTCAAGAAATAGAATTAGTGTGATTTATTTAACGGGACTGAAGGGGGAGAGGTAATGTCTAATTTGAACTCCCCTTTAAGTGGTCGCGTCACATCTCGCTTCGGGGGATCTGGAAAATATAAGAACAAAATGATCTTAGGCGTTGCAGTAATCGCGGTAGTTCCATTCTTACTTTCAACTTTTGCAGCAAGCGTTACCGTCGGAACCGGTTCTCTTGAATTCGGTCAAGGATCTCAACAAGCAATTGCCTGCGATGACACAGTGTTTATCGCCCTCGGAGAAGAGTGGCATGGCGCTCCAACACCAACCGATTCTTCTGCTGGATTCTTCCGAGTTCGTACTGCAACAATCTCTAATTTAAATCTTGAATCCTGCGCAGGTCGCAAACTTCGTCTTCGCATGATAGATGGAACAAGTGCCGAACTTGTTCTCGGTTCAACACCTGATGCAAAAGTTCTTCAGATGGCAATTCCAAAGCAAGTACCAGTGGCTAACACCAGCGATGCAACAGCGCTTGCTCTTACTTACCTAACCGGTGATGGTCAGCCAATTGTTGGAACACTTGCAGCAAATATTGCCGTTGGAATTTCCGGAACTTCTGTTTATGACGGAACTCCTCTAACCACAACATCTGCAGACGTAACCTTCTATCTCGACCCAACTGCAACTGTTGTGAATATCGACGGCGCTCAAGTACGTCGCGCAACGGTTGAAACCGTTAATAATCCTTCTTAATTCACCTTAGCTCAAATACACTCTGCTAAATGGATGAGTCCCAGAGCAGTAACAAACGCTTAGTAAAGCTCTATCTTGGCGTTGCTCTAATTGCGATTGTTGGAATCGGATCAATCCTCGCCGCAAATATCACTCTGATAAAACCAAATTCAAAAAGTGAATTCGGTCAAGGCGTTTACAAAATCAAAGCCTGTGACAGCTTCATTCGTATGGATTTAATTTCAGGCGCTACCGGCGAATTAGGTGCACCTTCCGGCCTATCACCACTCACCGGAATTTCAATTTCGAGTCTAGATAGCCATGTGTGCAAAGGCACTACCTTCACAATTAACGCATATGACACCACAGCTCAACAGACTCCGCTCTTTCGAACTGATGGCCAGATTGCCCTCTGTAAAGACGTTGTCTGCACGCCTGGAACCAACAGCCAGAATGATTTGATCGTAAACATAGATTCAACTGGCGTTGTCTCCCTCGGCAACCCTGATGAATTCCATGCAATCGCCTTTGACCCTCAGACGAGTATTTACCGAATCTCGATTGTGCAGCCAACGATTCTTGCGAACGAAGTCGGCCGCCTAACGATTCAGAGCACAAAACTCTCCGCTTAACCCCTGGAAGTTCCCATTCGGTTATCCCTCATTTTCACCGCAATAGGTGATAAGGAAAGGTGACAGTGCTTGCTATCGAGTGTTTAACTACCGCATAGAAATAAACCAAAGAAGGAGTTAGCCATGGAGATATTGCGCTTTGATGAATCGGATGTTCCTGCGCCAAAACGCAAGAGCGCTTCAAAAGGCTGGCTAGCACTTGGTTTAGTTGCAACATTGATGGGTGTTGGTACCGCATTCGCGAGCAGCACAATCACAATCCCTACAGTCTCTTTAGGTCAAGGTGTCGCTCAAGTTACAAACTGTGATGGAAGTGTGAGTGTTTCTCCTGAAGCAACCGGATCAGTATCACAGGATGGTGAAACTCCAGTTTTCAGAACAACTTCAATTGGGATTTCAGATATAGCGAATGAATGTTCCGGCGTTGACTTTGGAGTTCAGGTTTTTAAGAAATATAACAATTCTGAAAGCGGTGGCGATGATTATCAAAACCCAAATGTAAGGCATAATGGTTACGACATTAGCTCAATTGCTTGTGCATACCTACATGAGAATAACGTGTCGTTGAGCACTGACCTTTCATTGCCAGTTAAGTGTGACACCGGAACAAATACTATTTGGGTGCATTTACCTTCTGGGATTATCGACAATGCCTATGCATTCAAGATCTTACTTGATGCCACTAATGACATCGACTTCGTAACTTTGGTTTCTTCAGCCCACAACATCTTAAGGTTCTAGGTATAAAACCATGTCGATACTTAACCTAGAATTCAACGCCGGTAGCGGAGATCGTGCACCTCGCAACAAGCGCGCTGTAAAGGTTTGGGTTGGTATTGGTTTAGTTGCTGCTGTTCTTGGTGTCGGCTCAACATTTGCGTCAACAATTACTTTGAACAATGGTGGTGCAACTGAATTCGGCCAA
>CAIVOW010000034.1 GCA_903907665.1 uncultured Actinomycetes bacterium
CTAATCCAAACCCTTTCGGGATGAATAAAATACAAAGGAATCTAAGGCCTATTAACGTGTTTTTTAGGCACGCCAATTTATGCCTTGATTGGCATTGATATTGCACGTTGTTGAGTTCTCAAGGTACGGACGCGCATCGAAATCAGGGATTTACTCCCATTTTTCGAGGCAGACTGCCAAACATACTGGACGGCGCACAGAGGGTCAAATCCGCATTACTGCGGCTCAATTCCCATTAATAACGAGTGCCTATCACTTGCTTGGTGAGCTACTCGGCCTATTCTGGTGGCTAGATTCCCCGTAATTACACGGTGAAAGTAGGCTTAAGACCAGTCCGATTCGTAGCGAGCCCGAAATATAGCCCAGACTGAGCGTAAAATCCAAATCTGCCAAGCCAATTAAGCCTGTTTTAGGGTCATTTTGAGCGTGACCTTCCCCACCCAAACTCGGATGGTAAACACTGGATTATTGGCCTATTTTCTGGGGGTTTCTCACCAGTAACAGAGCGTGAACCTATATGAATGTACAATACCTTCTTGCGTCTTATAGAAGATGAAACGAAGATAATAAGAAGTTAATAAGAAGTTAAAGCTAAATCAATTCAACTGCCGCTAGATCTCGTTTTCCTTTGCGAAGAATAAAAAATCGCCCGTACAAAGCGCTTTCTAAAGTAGGTGCAAAGTCTTCACCTGAAATCTTTTCATTATTCAAGTAAGCGCCACCTTCTTTAATGATGCGCCTTGCAGCTGATTTTGAATCGACAACTCCGGTAGTGACTAGTAAGTCGACCCACGTTGGAATTACTTCTCTTTTTGAAATATTCGTACGTGGTAATTGTGAAAGAGCAGATTCCAACGTACCTTCATCAAGTTCTGAAAGTTCACCTTGACCAAACAACGCTTTCGCTGCAGCTTCCGCTTGAGTCGCCTCACGTTCACCGTGTACGAGTGTGGTTAGTTCGCGGGCAAGAGCGCGATGAGCTTCGCGCGCACCTGGATTTTGTGCCAGCGAAGTTAGAAGTTCATCTATTTCAGCATGCGACTTAAATGAGAAAACTTTCAATAACTTCTCAACGTCTGCATCCTCTACGCCGATCCAGAATTGAAAAAAAGCATAAGGAGATGTCATTGCCGAATCTAGCCATACCGATCCTCCAACACTCTTTCCAAACTTACTTCCATCTGATTTCGTAATAAGTGGAATCGTCAGCGCATGTCCAGTTCCACCTTCAACCTTACGAATCAAATCTAATCCGGCAACAATATTTCCCCATTGATCGCTGCCTCCCATCTGCAATGTGCATTTATTGCGCTTATAAAGCTCAAGGAAGTCCATTGCCTGTAGTACTTGATAAGAAAATTCTGTATATGAAATACCACCGCCGTCTAGGCGAGAGGAGACACTATCTTTTGAGAGCATTTGATTGACGCTGAAATGTTTGCCTATGTCTCGCAGTAATGAAAGGGCCGAAAGCGGCGCGGTCCATTCAAGATTATTCGCCATTAAAGCCGCGTTCTTGCCTTCGAATGAAAGAAACTTTTCTAACTGTTTGCGAATGCGACCTACCCAATCTTTGATGACTTCTTCATCATTCAAAGAGCGCTCCTCGTTACGACCAGAAGGATCCCCCACTAAACCAGTAGCTCCGCCAACTAATGGAATTGGCTTATGCCCTGCAATCTGCAGACGTCGCATAGTGCAGATAACTGCCAAGTTACCAATGTGCAAACTCGGCGCAGTTGGATCAAAACCAACATAGAAAGTTATCGGGCCCGCTTCCATATCTTTTTCAAGTTCTTGGCGATCAGTAGTCTGCGCAATAAGTCCTCGCCAATCTAGATCTGCAAGTAATTGTTTAGTCATGGTTTTACATACTCATCATTCTCGAGAAGGAATTGCGAGCATCCTCAACCCACAAGAGTGCATTTTTGTTCTTAGCATCTAAAGTCTTAAGTTGAGTCGTGATACTTGCTAGGGAAGTGCCACTAATGGATGTACGAGAAGATGTTGCTCCCTCCCCCGTCATCACTGATCGCAGGTCACTGCTCAATTTCTCGTGAATACTCATAAATTGTTGATCACTCAATTCGTGCACTTCGCAATTAAGAGAATCTGCTAGGCGAACACAATTTCCGGAAGCTTCGTGAGCTTGCGCAAAAGGGATTCCTTTTCGCACCAAAAAGTCCGCAATCTCCGTTGCTAAAGCATGGCCAGCAATTGCTCCTTTTGACATTTTTTCACGATCAAAAGTCGTTGTTTCGATCATCCCTATTACTGCAGGAAGCAGTACCTGTAATGTCTCAATAGAATCAAAGATAGGCTCCTTATCCTCTTGTAAGTCTCGGTTATAAGCGAAAGCAAGTCCCTTCAGGACTGCCAAAAGTCCCGTCAAATTTCCTATCAGGCGACCTGATTTACCTCTTGCAAGCTCTGCAATATCTGGATTCTTCTTCTGGGGCATGATTGAGGATCCGGTAGAAAAAGCATCATCGAGTTTGGCCCAGCCAAACTCAGTTGTACTCCAAATTGTGAACTCTTCACCGATTCGCGAGAGATGAATTCCAATCACTGAGAAAATAAACAGTGCTTCGGCGACGAAGTCTCTATCACTCACTGCGTCAATAGAATTGAGCAGCGCTCCTTTAAATCCTAATTCGGTAGCCGAATTCTCAGGATGCGGTTGTAGTCCAGAACCGGCAAGGGCGCCAGCGCCCAAAGGTGAAAATGAATTTCTGTTAATCCAATCGTTTATACGATCGATATCGCGCAAAAAAGCATGCGAATGTTTGGCAATCTCATGACCGAAATTGATGGGTTGAGCGTGTTGTAAGTGAGTGAATCCCGGAGCTAGTGCGTCCTTATATTCGCCGGCGACTCGATTAAGAGCATCGACTAACTGCGTGATTGATTGAGCTATTTCAAGAATATGATCAATGATGTACAACTTGAAATCTGTGGCAACAAGATCATTTCTGGAACGACCAGCACGAAACGCTCCGCCTAGTGGACCAAGTTTTAGTAACAGGCCACGTTCGATAGCACTGTGTACATCTTCATCCTCATCAGTATAGGAAAAGGCTCCAGATTCGATTTCACGGCCCAATTCCTTCAGCGCAGAGATAATCAGATTGGCATCCTCCGAGGTGAGAATTTTACCTTCCGACAGAGAATTGACGTGGGCAACGTTTACGCGAATATCGTATTGAGCCAAACGCCAGTCAAAATCTACACTTCGCGAGAGAGCAGCCACAGATTGAGCTGGTCCTTGCGAGAAACGTCCGCCCCAAAGAGCCATATTTTATTCCTTCATCTCTTTTTCACGTGAGCAGAGTTCTTGCGAGCAACATTTCTAGACGATTTTACGGGAGTACCGACCAAAAAATCTTCGATTTCTTTGATGAGTCGGGATCCACCTTGAGCACTCTTAGCGATTGCCAGAACTGTGTCATCGCCAGCAATCGTCCCAATTAAGGTCGAAATAGATGAATGATCCAAAGAGCTGGCCAGAAGTTGAGCACCGCCAGGAGGCGTGCGAAGAACTGCAATATTTCCACTAGCTGTCGCTGCGAGCAGTAGCTCACTCCCCTTGGGTTTGGTAGGAGTCGCAGGTTCTTGAGGTACAAAATAGCGAATGATGCCCTGGCGATCCTTTCCGCGATAAGCACCCATCTCTACTAAGTCACGGCTAGCCGTAGTTTGAGTGAGGCTAACTCCGCGCTTCTTTAACACTGATACGAGTGATTCTTGAGAGTCGATAACTTCATCGGCAATAACTTGCGCGATCATATTTTTGCGAGCAGATGGCGAGAGCGCAGATGTTTTCTTAGTCATGTGAGACCTGTTTCATAGACTGGTTAAATTTTCTCAAAAATTCTTCGATGTGGGCTGGCGAGATATTCAAAGCAGGAGCTATGCGAATGACATTGGAAGCTGGGGAATTCACTAGCAGGCCGTTCTTTATGCAAGCATCGACTACAGAGCTTGCATTACCTTCTTGTAGAACTATGCCAAGTAACAGTCCCTTGCCGCGCACGTCAGTGACCCCTTGAACTTTCATTAACCCCTTACGCAGAAGTTTCTCACTTTTTAGAGCAGCCTTTAATAAATTCTTTTTTTCCAAAACATCAATGACAGCTAAGCCCGCGGCGGTAGTCACCGGATTGCCACCAAATGTTGAACCATGTTGCCCGGGCGCAAAATGTGGAACGTTTTTTCCAACGCTCACCATTGCTCCAAGAGGTAGGCCGCCACCAAGTCCTTTTGCAAGAGTAAGGATGTCGGGCAAGATTCCTTCAGCTTCATATCCAAACCAGCTACCCGTTCTCCCCATTCCCGTCTGAACCGCATCGATACAAAGAAGAGTCTCGTATCTGTCGCAGAGCTCTCGAACCGCTTTGAGATATCCGGCCGGAGGAACAATTACTCCATTTTCTCCTTGAATTGGTTCGAGTATCACCATCGCTACCCGATGCGAGATCGCCTTCTCCATTGCTCGGATATCCCCGTAGGGCAAAAATTTAACGCCTCGCATTAATGGAATAAATGGGGCACGTTTTGCAGGTTGGCCAGTAAGGGAAAGTGCGCCCATGGTCCGTCCATGGAAACTTCCAATAGCTGAAATGATCTTAGTTCGCCCAGTCAAGCGAGAAATCTTGAGCGCAGCCTCGTTCGCTTCAGCGCCGGAGTTGCAGAAAAATACCTTTGATTCGGCGCCAATGATTTCTTGCAATTTTTGCGCAAGCGCCAAACCAGCAGGATGCGAATAGAAATTACTGACATGTCCGAGGGTGGCAATTTGTTTGGATACCGCTTTTACAATCGTGCTATCTGCATGGCCCAGTACATTGGTGGCGATACCTCCCAAGAAATCTAAATACTTTTTTCCTTTTTCATCCCACACATATGGGCCTTTTCCGCGCACAAGTGAGAGCGCGGGTGTTCCGTAATTCAATTCCATTGTCTCTTGCCAGCGCGTCCTATAGTTAGTTTTCATGCAAATACAACCGTTCCGCCATCGCCATTAAGCGCAGCTGTGAGATTTGAGGGGTCGCGCCCATCAATTATGCGAACCTTCTTAGCTCCTGCTGCGAGCGCTGAAATTGCAGCTTGAGATTTGGGAATCATCCCTGCCACAAAACTCTCTTGCAGCGCCGCGAGATCTGTTGCTGAGATTTTACTAATCACGCTATCAGGATCAGGGTAATGGCGATAAATTCCAGCGACATCTGTCATGAAGATAACTTCATCCGCTTTGAGTGCACCGCCGATAGCTCCTGTAGCTAGATCAGCATTGAGGTTTAAACCTTGACCTGCGTTATCTACGGCGACGGGTGAAACAACCGGTAAAAAACCAGATGACAGAAGTAGATTTAACAAAGTCGAATCCGTAGTCAAGACTTCACCTACAAGGCCTATGTCCATAAATTCATCCTCGACCAATATGGGAGCGACTTTCTTAGCGCGAATAGTTTCACCATCGCCAGCAGATATTCCTATCGCGTTGCAGCCAAAGCCAATTAGTTGATTTACCAATGTTCTTAGAACTTGCCCAGACAGGACCTTCTGAACTACTTCGAATACTTCGGGAGTTGTAAATCTATAGCCACCTACCATGTGCGCTGGAAGATTATGTACGGCCAATTCAGCATTGATCTGTGGGCCCCCGCCATGAACGAGAACTATCTTTCGACCCGCTAAATGTTCACGTGCAATCGTTTTAAGGATTTCATCGGAACTACCTGCCTCGGGTAGAGCATGCCCGCCATACTTAATCACTATCATGATGAGTACGCTGAATTCTCATGAACATACATGGCCGATAAGTCATTGGTCCAAATTGTTCCAGTTGAGTTGCCTGCTTTAAGATCGATAAGTATCTGGATATTCTTCCCGCTTAAATCTACTTCTGAGCGATTGACACCTGGAGCACTGGACTTACACACCATTACATCGTTGAGTGAAACATCAATTGTGTGAGGATCAAAGGTTGCAGTTGTGGCTCCAACCGCTGCTAGAACTCGACCCCAGTTAGCATCGCCACCGTTGAGAGCACACTTAAGCAGATTATTTCGCGCACAGCTCCTTCCTACTTCAATGGCATCAGCAACCGTATGTGCATTAACTGTGATGATCTCTACAATCTTTGTGTGACCCTCGGCATCAGATATCAGTTCATAAGCTAAATAGGTGGCACATTCCAACACAAGCGCCTTTAGTTCCTCATTCGACAGGGTAATCCCGCTAGCTCCCGAAGCCATAAATGTCACTGTGTCATTAGTGGACATGCATCCGTCTGAATCTATTCGGTCGAATGTTTGAGATACGACGCCTTGAAAAATCGCCTGTGCCTCTCCATCAACAATGGCATCTGTAACAATGACGCTCAACATAGTGGCAAGGGAAGGCGCTAACATTCCAGCACCTTTTGCCATGCCAAATATACGAACTCCTTTGAACTCTTTTTCAAAGTACTTGGCATGCGAATCCGTTGTCATGATGGCTTCTGCAATATGTTCGGCATGATCTGTTGCAAGAGAGTCAGTTGCGGTATCAATACCGCTCAAGATTTGATTCATAGGAAGTCTGACGCCGATAAGCCCGGTTGAACAAACAACAACATCAGTCGCATCAATAGCCAGCTTAGCTGCCAGGTACTCCGCAGTTTTATGGGTATC
>CAIVOW010000035.1 GCA_903907665.1 uncultured Actinomycetes bacterium
AGAACTTCGACGTCCGCTTCCCGATCTTGGAATGGTTGAGAGCGTTGCGTTCGCAAATGGTCAAGCATCCGTAACAATCTTGCTCACCATCTCAGGTTGTCCAATGAAGGATAGATTAAGAAACGATGTAGAAGCAGCGCTTAACCGTATTGAAGATATAAAAGAAATAGCTCTTACATTTGGCGTCATGAGTGAAGAACAAAGAAATAATGTAAAGAAGATTTTGCACGGCGGAGTTGAAAAGTTCATTCCCTTTGCACAACCAGATTCACTGACTCGTGTGATCGGAATTGCTTCAGGTAAAGGCGGAGTGGGTAAATCTTCCCTTACTGTTAACTTGGCAGTTGCCGCCGCAGCACGTGGTCTTAAAGTTGGAATTTTAGATGCAGATGTCTACGGGCACTCAATTCCAAGACTTATGGATTTAGTCGGACAGCGACCAACAGCAATTGATCAGACATTTATTCCACTTGAAAGCCATGGCGTCAAAGTTGTTTCAATGGAAATGTTTAAGCCAGATCGCGCAGATCCGATTGCTTACCGAGGTCCGCTACTGCACCGAGTCCTTGAACAACTTTTAAGTGATGCATATTGGGGAGATCTAGATCTATTACTCCTTGACTTACCTCCGGGCACCGGTGATATTGCGATTAGTTTGGGACAATTAATTCCTGCATCTGAAATTCTTGTCGTAACAACTCCTCAAGTTGCTGCAGCTGAAGTAGCCGAGCGCGCTGGGCGAATAGCGCATCAATTGAAGCAACACATTGTTGGCGTTGTCGAAAATATGTCAGATATCAATTGTCCACATTGCGGAGAATCGATTTCACTTTTTGGAAGTGGTGGAGGAGCAGAAACAGCAAAACGTCTCTCAACGCTGGTCGGTGCAGATGTCCCATTCTTAGCAGCCGTGCCATTTGACCCAGCTCTTCGTGAGGGAGGCGATGATGGCAAGCCGATTGTGCTCTCACACCCCGAAAGTCATGCCGCTTTGGCTATTAATTCAATCGTTGATCTACTCATGAAGCAGCGTAAATCTCTGGTTGGAGTGCCTCTTTCGCTTCATACCTGACCTTGCACTTAGAATTTACCCATGAAGAAGCCACCTACGCTCCCAATACAAAGGTGGTAAATCGATTTGAAAAGGCCGTGGGCCGTCGGGACTCAGTTTTAGCGCGCAAAAGTATTCGCGATTCCCTTGTCTCACTCGCAGGTTTAATTGGCTGTCCAGTGCGAAATGAAGATGGCCGAGAAATTGGAAGACTTGTTGATGTCGTTGTGCGTCATGGTGAAGATGCATATCCACCAGTTTCGGGGCTGATCGTTAAAGTTGGTCAACGTCAATCATTTATAGACGGTGCTCGTATTGCAACGCTTACACACAATGAGATTCGCCTTTCTTCAACAAAAATAAATTTGACGGACTACAAGCGGCGCCAAGGAGAATCACTTCTTGATAGCGATGTGCTAGACCACCAAATAGTTGATGTCAACGGACTTCGTGTGGTCCGATCATCTGATCTTTACTTAGCACCTCTGGATAAAGAAATTCGAGTCGTTGGTGTTGATATTTCATTTGTAACTTTCTTGCGTCGAATATTTCCCGGAGCACTTGGGCGTCGGGCGACCCCACAGCATGTGCTGGATTGGTCGACCGTTGCATCCCTCGCTGATACATCCGGAGTAGTAAAAACTTCAGGTTCTAAAACTGCGCTTTCACAGTTGCGCCCAGCAGACTTAGCAGACCTGATTGAGGACTTGGCTGGACGTGAGCAGAGCGCACTTATTGAAATGTTGGATCCAGAACTTGCTGCTGATGCACTTGAAGAGATGGAAGATGAAGAATTGCAGGGATTGCTCCGAGGACTGACAGAAGATCGGGCCGCAGAGTTGCTTAGTCGCATGGAGCCAGATGAATCTGCAGAAGTTCTTCGTGATCTTGCCGATGAACACCGTGAAGATATTTTGAAGGCGATGGATTCCAAGTTAGCTAAACAATTGCGTCAATTGATTTCATTTGATGAAACTCTGGCTGGCGGCATCATGACAACTCATATGGTGATAGCTCGCGAGGATGACACTGTGGCGCAGGCGTTACAGATGCTTGTTGAAAGTAGAGATAGAGATATTTCAGATGGCGTTGTAATGGTTGATTCGAAGGGTAAATTAATTGACCATATTCAAATTATTGAATTAGTTGCGGCAAAAGCGAGCGCCCCACTCAGTACTTTGATTGGGCCGCCTTATCCGACTGCCGTGAATATTGATTCTCCGCTTGAGGAAGTGATTGAAGAATTTTCAAATAACCGCGGCGCCTCGATTGTCGTTATCGATGAAAAGGGCAAGCCGGTAGGTCGAATCCTTGCCGATGACCTCGTTGATGCCCTAAAACCGGGTGAACAGCAGGGACTTTCGAAAGGTTCTGGTGCGCTTCAGTGACAACTCAACGCAAGATACGACTTGCCGCGCTTTTATCTGTAATGGGTCCTGGTGTGATCGCCGGACTTTCCGATGACGATCCAGCCGGCATCACGACGTATTCTCAAGTTGGTGCAAAATTTGGATACCAACTTTTGTGGGTACTCGTTATTTCTACAGTTGCTTTAATTCTTTTTCAAGATCTTGGCGCTCGAATCGGAGTCGTCACTCGCCAAGGACTGATTGGGTTGGTTCGCCAAAAGTACGGCGCCCGTTCTGGAACACTTAGCGCTGTTGCGCTTTTGGTAGCAAATTTTGGAACTTTGACCGCTGAATTTGCAGGCATTGCTGCGGCTGGCCAACTCTTTGGATACTCACGATTCATCACTGTTCCATTGGCCGCCTTAGTTGTCTCATTCCTGGTGTTGCGTGGCTCTTTTGCTCGTGTTGAGAAAGTTTTCTTTGCACTTTCTGCGGTATTCATTGCCTACGTAGTAGCTGGATTTATGGCACATCCAGACTGGGGCAAAGCCCTCCATGGCGTTGTAGTACCAACAATGCCCTTCAATCATGATGCCATTTATATTGCAACTGCAACTTTAGGAACAACCCTTGCACCCTGGGGACTTGCATTCATTCAATCTTATGCCGTTGATAAGCGCCTGACGCGCGATGATTTAAAACTTCTACGAGTTGATGTGTGGACCGGTTCACTGCTGACTGGAATCATCGGCTTCTTCGTAATTGTCACATGTGCTGCAACTTTAAATAAACAAGGCC
>CAIVOW010000036.1 GCA_903907665.1 uncultured Actinomycetes bacterium
CAGCACCAGTCTTTGTAGTACCGATTGCATCGACAACTTTTTGTGAAGCGGCATCTTTAACCTCACCAAAGATTGTGTGCTTGCGGTTGAGCCAAGCTGTTTCGACAGTGGTGATGAAGAATTGTGAGCCATTAGTTCCTGGGCCTGAATTAGCCATTGCAAGAAGGTATGGGCGGTCAAAATTAAGTTCTGGGTGGAACTCATCGGCGAAGCGGTAGCCAGGGCCGCCGGTGCCGGTTCCAAGTGGATCTCCACCTTGAATCATGAAGTGAGCGATGACGCGGTGAAAAACAGTGCCGTCATAAAGATTCGCTGTGGACTTTGTTCCAGTATTTGGATCTACCCATTCACGAGCACCGGTTGCGAGTTCAACAAAGTTGGCAACAGTCTTTGGTGCATGATTCGGAAAAAGTTCTACGACGATGTCGCCAGCTGATGTGTGAAGAGTTGCTTGTGTCATGTGGTTTCCTTTTATTAAGAGTTGCTATTTCGACAATCGAGAATCAATCTTGAATGACTTTAAAGCGCTAACTTACAGAAGATAACGTGGAGACTAGGGGGGTCGAACCCCTGACCCCCTGCTTGCAAAGCAGGTGCTCTACCAACTGAGCTAAGTCCCCGTTTTCACGGTGTGAAGCGGTCGTACTTTACAGCGGTCGTACTAGTGGTCGTACTAGTGGGCCTACGTGGACTTGAACCACGGACCTCTTCCTTATCAGGGAAGCGCTCTAACCAGGCTGAGCTATAGGCCCTTGTTCTTAACTAGACGAATCTAGTTCCGGACAAGAGGCGCAAGGCTACCCGACTAATGCGCGCAGGCGCAAAATACAGGAATTACTCCTCTTTTACCAACGCGATAGAGACCACTGTGATGCCTTCATTTAGGTTTACAAGGCGAACTCCGAGCGTATCTCTCGTTGTCTCTCTTACTTCATCAATTGGTGTCCGCATTACCGTTCCACCAGAGGTAATCGCAAGGATTTCATCTTTTGGTTGAACAATCATCGCCCCGACAAGAACTCCTCGAGAATCCTCATCGATTTTCGCTGCTTTCACGCCAATTCCACCACGACCTTGTTGACGGTATTCATCAAGACTTGTGCGTTTAGCGTAGCCACCATCAGTAGCGGTGAACACAAACTGATCTTTCGATTGACCATTGATTGCAGCCATTGTTAGTAATTCATCGTCAGTGCGGAATTTCATACCAATTACACCAGAAGTTGATCGGCCCATTGAGCGGATCGTCTCTTCTTTAGCTGAGAATCTTAATGACATACCTTTACGCGAAACTAATAACAGCTCATCAGTTTCACTGACAAGTGAAGCAGAGACCACTTCATCGTTCTCCTTCAAATTAATTGCAATTAATCCACCAGAGCGCGGGCTGTCATATTCACTCAGTGGAGATTTTTTGACCATTCCACTTCGAGTTGCAATAACAATATAAGGATGTGATTGATATGAATCTATGGCAATTACTTGTGCGATAGCTTCATCTGGTTTAAATTCTAATAAGTTTGCTACGTGCTGACCACGTGCATCTCGACCAGCATCTGGAAGTTCATGTACTTTCGCGCGATAAACCCGGCCTTTATTTGTAAAAAATAGTAACCAATCATGTGTTGATGCAGTAAAGAAATGTTCTACAAAATCATCCTGTTTAAGAGCTGCGCCTTTCACGCCTTTACCACCGCGGCGTTGAGCTCGATATAAATCAGCAATAGTTCGCTTGCTATACCCACCACGAGTGATCGTGACTACCACTTCTTGATTAGGAATTAAATCTTCAACGGACATATCTGTATCCCCGGCAACGATTTGAGTCCGGCGATCATTCCCGTGTTTTTCAGCCAACTCTTTTAGTTCAATAGTAATTATTTCACGCTGCTTAGCTTCGCTCGCAAGAATAATATTGAGTTCTTTAATTTCCGCCGTTAATCCGTCATATTCATCATTGATCTTTTGGCGCTCAAGCGCAGCGATACGACGAAGTTGCATATCTAAAATTGCATTGGCTTGTACTTCATCGACATCAAGCAGCTTCATTAAGCCAGTACGGGCCTCTTCTGGAGTTTTAGAGGCACGGATTAAGGCAATGACGGCGTCTAGGGCGTCTAGGGCTTTGAGATATCCCAAGAGAATGTGAGCGCGTTGTTCGCGGGCCGCAAGGCGATATTTAGTACGTCGAACAATGACTTCAATTTGATGTTCGATGTAATACCGAATGAACTCATCTAAACGAAGTGTGCGAGGTACACCGTCCACAAGGGCCAACATGTTGGCTCCGAAAGAATCTTGGAGTTGGGTGTGTTTGTAAAGATTATTGATAACTACCTTTGGGGTAGCGTCATTTCGCAGAACAATAACAAGGCGTTGACCTAGTCGCTCATTTCCCTCATCGCGAACATCGGCGATACCTTTAATTTTTCCATCTTTAACAAGATCAGCAATTTTCAATGCGAGATTATCTGGGTTAACTTGATAAGGGAGTTCAGTCACGACTAAACATGTACGTTTATTAATTTCTTCAATTTCAATAACAGATCGCATAATGATTGATCCACGGCCCGTGCGATAGGCGGATTCAATTCCATCTCTACCAACAATTAGCGCTTTGGTAGGGAAATCAGGACCTTTTACAAAACTCATGGCTTTAGCGAGAGTTTCTTCAGGTGTAGCGTCAGGATTTTCTAGCGCCCAACATGTTGCTTGAACAACTTCACCTAAATTATGAGGTGGAATGTTTGTCGCCATTCCGACTGCGATTCCAGCCGATCCATTTACGAGAAGGTTTGGAAAACGAGATGGTAGGACGGTTGGTTCTTGTGAGCGGCCATCGTAATTTGGGATGAAATTAACTGTGTCTTCATCGATGTCGCGCATCATTTCCATTGCTAGTGGAGCGAGGCGAGCTTCGGTGTAGCGCATTGCCGCAGCCGGATCGTTTCCTGGGCTTCCAAAATTTCCGTTTCCATCTATTAGTGGATAACGAAGTGACCAGAACTGAGCTAGTCGAACAACTGCATCATAAATCGCACCATCGCCATGTGGGTGATAATTACCCATAACATCTCCGACGATGCGTGAAGACTTGTAATAACCCTTATCGGGGCGATATCCCGCGTCGTACATTGCATAAAGAACTCTGCGGTGAACGGGTTTTAAACCATCGCGAACATCTGGCAGTGCGCGTCCAACAATGACTGACATCGCATAATCAAGATAACTTCGAGCCATCTCCACTTGAAGGTCAATTGTTTCAACCTTGTCGTGTCCATTTACATCAGATGTTTGTGTCGGTGGTTTCATGTTTTCCTAGATATCCAAAAATCTTACGTCTTTGGCATTTCGTTGAATAAA
>CAIVOW010000037.1 GCA_903907665.1 uncultured Actinomycetes bacterium
ACAAAAGCCTTCGAAACTCAGCTCATTGCGATGTACCTAATTGGCCTTCATCTCGGTCGCGTGCGCGGCACGATTGACGCCAAACTGGCAAAAGAGATCGAAGCCGAACTTGCAGAACTCCCAGCAAAGGTTGAACAAATACTTGAAACCGTTGAACCACTACGTGCGTTAACGCGAGAATTTAAAGATGCAACGTCAATGCTATTTCTTGGCCGCCATGTTGGATTTCCTACTGCTCTCGAAGGTGCTTTGAAATTAAAGGAATTGGCTTACATGCATGCTGAAGGATTTGCGGGTGGCGAACTAAAGCATGGACCAATTGCACTTATTGAAAAAGGAACTCCAGTCGTTGCAATTCTGCCCACGGGGAACATATTGCTTGCGGAAAAAATGGCGTCAAATATTCAAGAAGTTAAAGCTCGTGGGGCTGTAGTTATTGCAATTGCGGATACACCATTTGCAGCCGCAGACCACTTAATACGTATTCCAAAGACGCACGAATTTTTGCAGCCAGTTCTTGCAGTAGTTCCACTACAAGTTATTTCATATGAAATGGCTGTTGCAAGAGGTAATGATGTGGACCAGCCGCGGAACCTGGCTAAATCTGTAACTGTTGAGTGATATGAAAACTGAATTAGAAAAAGTGCGCCGCAATGAAATGTTTCATGCACTTCGAGTCGCGGGACTTTTTTTCCTAGGTTTTCTCGTGGTGACAGAACAAGTTTTAACCCGTGGTTGGATTTATCGGATCGACCACAACATCGAAGCGTTGAAACACCCAACTTTCCGAGGTATGTCTAGTCACCTGTTGCTAGCTATGGATGATCTTGGACTCCGTTGGTTTACTGCAACAGTCCTACTAGTGAGCGCAGCATTCATTGGTTGGCGCTTTAAATCATTTCGCCCTTTTAATCTTTCAATCCTTGCCTTACTTTCACTAAATGGGGTTGTTGGAATCTCTAAATTGATAATTGGCAGAACTAAGCCAAGACTTTATGTGGATGCTCTGCATGCGAATGGCATGTCTTACCCAAGCGGACACGCTTCAAATGCAGTTATCTCTTGGGGTTTACTTGCCTATTTGATCTACCGATATACGAATCGAGCACCGTTTAACGGAATTCGGTTATACCCCCTTGTTGGTCTAATAACGTTTACGGTTTGCACTGTGTCACTTATCCGCAAAACACATTGGTTCTCCGATCTAATTGGTGGCGTCTTTATTGGCGGCGCGCTGTTGGTTGCAATAATTGCCTTTGATCGCTTTATCCCATCAGATAAGCAGCCTTCTTGATGGCTGCCATTACTGGAATCGGAATCGATGTCGTTGATATCGAGAGATTTAAGGAGTCAATAGATCGCACGCCAGGTTTACTTGCACGGGTTTTTACTGAGAACGAGAGCAAGCTTAAGATTTCATCTCTGGCAGCGCGCTTTGCCGCAAAGGAGGCGCTGGCCAAAGCGTTAAATGCTAAATCAGAATTTAGTTGGCAAGATGCGGAAATTCTCAGCGAGGCGAGCGGCAAGCCTTACTTTCTTTTTTCTGGCGAAATGAGGGTTCGACTCGAGGGCCACACAGTTCATTTAACACTCTCGCACGATGCTGGAATTGCATCGGCCATGGTGATCGTAGAGAAGGTTTAAAAATGCGAGCCTTCGTTGAAGTTGACCTGAAAGCAATTGCAAAAAATATTAGCACCATCAAAAACCAAACTGAATCCGAAATTCTCGCTGTTGTAAAGGCGGATGCTTATGGTCATGGCTTGATACCAGTGGCGAAGGCGGCGGTTGATGCTGGAGCAGCATGGCTTGGTGTCGCACTACTAGATGAGGCACTGGCACTTCGCGATAACGGAATAACTGTTCCTATTATTTCTTGGCTCACTCCACCAAGCGCTGATTTCCAGGACGCGGTTAAATCTAATATTGATTTATCGGTGCCATCCATACTTCATTTAAGACTTGTGGAAGCAGCCGGCAAAAAAGTTGGAATGCGACCACGAGTTCACATTGAAGTAGATACCGGAATGACCCGGGGTGGCTTGTTAAATGAATGGCAAGAGTTTTTAACTATAATTAATTCTGCCGAAGTTGATGTCATAGGTTTTTGGTCGCACTTTGCTAGAGCAGATGAGCCAGAACAAGTCGCGAACGCTGAACAACTTAAAATTTTCACAGAACATTTAGCCGAGCTTCGCGCCGTAGGTATTGATCCAATCTATGTGCACTTTGCAAATTCAGCTGCAACACTTACGAATTCAAAATCACACAATGAAATTGTGCGCGTGGGTATTGCAATGTATGGCCTATCTCCGGATCTAAAAACTATGGGCGCCGGTGAATCATTGGGACTACAACCAGCGATGACACTAAAGGCCGAATTGCATCTTGTTAAAGCTGCATCAGCCGGGTTAAGTGTGGGCTATGGTGGAACGGCAACTACAAGTGCAAATACAAAACTTGGAATTGTTGCTATGGGCTATTCAGATGGAATTCCGCGAAATACATCAAACTTGGCTGGCGTTTACGTTGCAGGCAAGCGCGCCCCAATCATTGGTCGAGTTTCGATGGACCAATTTGTTGTGGATCTCGGTCCGGATTCAACCGCCAAATCAGGCGACATTGTCACCGTTTTTGGTGGGGTGGGCTACACAATTGATGACTGGGCGAATGCCGCCAACACCATTAATTATGAAATTGTTACACGAATCGCCAGTCGCGTGCCTAGAATCTACGAGTGAGCGCAACGCAGCATTCCATTCTTTCAATCTCGGGGCTAAGCGTCTCATTTGGTGGAATTCAAGCGCTCTCTGATGTTTCTATTGATGTACCAGCAAATTCAATTGTCGGGTTAATAGGACCAAACGGCGCTGGCAAAACAACACTCTTTAATTCAATTTCTGGGCTAGTG
>CAIVOW010000038.1 GCA_903907665.1 uncultured Actinomycetes bacterium
AGGTTCAGCAACATCTGTTCGATCAACTATTTCTTCCAGTTCTGCCACATCAGCGGCACCGGTAAAACCAGCAGCTGCTGTATCTGCTGATAAGAAAAGTACTCAACCGAAGTCATCAAACAGAGTTGTTCTAGCTGTCTTTGTTGGAATCGTACTTCTTGCAGTAGCAGTTGTTTCTCGCAATCATTCAACGACAACGACTACGGACAACAACACTGCAACACCAAGTCAATCTGCTGCAGCATCTGAATCAGCAGCGCCAACCGAAAGCGCAGCTCCTACGGATTCAACAACGGCTGCTACAACAGCAGCGCCAGCTACTGGCGATGCCCCAGCACCTGTTGGAATTGTTGCTCACTACACATCAACCGGAGCTACTATATTTTGGAAAGCAGCACCTGGTTCGACTGGGCTAACGAACTTTAATGTCGAGATTGCTTCAAATGGTGGAGCTTGGAAATTAATTTCAACAGTTCCAGCCACTCAGCTTTCTCTTGATGTTACAAAAAATGGAACAGATGGTTGGTGCTCATTTAGAGTGTCAGCAATCTATGACAATGGAACCACAGCAGGTGGATTGGTGTTCGGACTTCCAGGACAGTATTCCTAATACCTGATTGCCAATTCCCAATTCCCAATAACTGATTAACTAAAATGTGAAAGCCCCTCCCGAAAACGGAGGGGCTTTTTTTAATGACTACTTTTTATAGCTTTTTATTTTAGATTTTCTAAAATTGCTGCGACATAAACATCGCTACCCGTATCATCTAGGTGAACTCCATCAGGAGCAAAAAATTCAGGATGATTTTGCGAAATCGAAGCCCAATCAACTAAGTGAGCTTGCGGATACTTCGTGATGACTGAAGCAATAATCTGATTATTTTCATCACGCCATGAACGTGGAACTGCTGTATTGACAATGACAATGCGTGGTTGATTTTTCAACAAAGCAAAAAGTTCTTCGACAGAATCACGAGTAAGACGGTTGTTATTTCCTAAATCTAAGATAACAGTCGCGTCTGGAACCAGTGATACATCTTGCCGAACCACGCTAGTTAATTCTTGAATTTGACGGCCGACTCGTGCGTTAACGAGAGCGATTTTGAAATGGGAAGCTAGCTTCGAGCGAATTCCAAGGATCACCGAATCACCGGTAACCCAGAGGCCTTCTTTATGTTCCTGCATTGTGGGAATGAGAGATGCATTGTTCATATCGGCCTGCGAAATTGAGGTCTTGGCGTGACTGTGGCGATACAGCGCGATCGTGGCAGATGTAGCGAGAAGTACAACGCAGAGTGTGGAAGAAAGAATGACAAGAATTCGAGCACGCTTTCGAACACTCGGTGTTCGGTACTTAAGGCCTCGCCACCACAATGCAAGTTGACCTCGGCGAATTGGAATTTCTATATAACGCAACGAGATATCAGCTAATGCAAAGACAATGAGGAATCTGGCGGCATTAACTGCCCAAGCCTCACCGGCTAGGTCAATTCCAGGCCTCATTATTTGGAAGATCACCCAATGCCAAAGATATATTCCGTATGAGCGCTGGCCAATCCATAAAAATGGTTTGCTACTTATAAGGGGTGCAAATCGGGATGCAGGGTGGACAAGAGAGGTAAGTGTGAAGCAGCCAAAAATAGCCGCCAGTGGAAAGGCAATGCGATACAAGGTTGCGTTGGATTCATTAATAAAGAGAAATGTAGAAAGCAGTCCGAGGAAACCTATTACGCCTATGCCATCGACAAAGTCTTGCGCACGATCAGAAATGTTTCGAGTGAGATTTTGTGGGACCCAACTAACCGCTAGGGCTGACCCTAGGAATAGTCCAAGGCTATGGGTATCACTGCCGAAGTAAATATGGCTTATTCGACTAGATGTTGCAGAGTCCACATTCAGCGAGAATATAAATAGAGCCAACCCAGAGAAAGTGGCGATAGAAAGCGCACCTTTTGCAATATTGCTTTTTCCAAAGTATTTTAAAATTGCCAAGAGTATGAGCGGCCAAATTAGATAGAACTGAAGTTCGACAGCCAGCGACCAGGTGTGTTGAAGCAACGGTGGGCGGCCAATTGCAGCGAAGTAGTCCTGATGGTTTGCCACCAAACGCCAGTTATTACTTCCCGTTAAGACAAATGGAATATCGGTAAAGAATCTCTTGGCTGCATCGGGCGCCCATACCGCAACGATGATTGTTGTTGAGGCGATTACCAAAAGCAGGCTTGGAAAGAGTCGTCTGATGCGAGCGAAATAGAATTCGCGTAGATCAAGTGCACTGGACTCTTCAATAGAATCAAGTAAAAGTCTGGTAATTACATAGCCTGAAATAACAAAGAAAAGGTCAACCCCAAGAAATCCACCCGGGATCCAATTTACTCCAGCGTGATAGAGCATGACTGCGATGACTGCGATAGCTCGCAATCCGTCGATGGGCGCGATGTACCTAGATTTTTTTGTTGCGAACATTACTTACGTTTTGCTGCAGGTTTTTTCGCTACCTTTTTAGCAGAAGATTTCTTACTAGTCGGTTTTTTTGCTGCAGGCTTTTTCGCTGCCTGTTTTTTCGCCGGCGCTTCAGCGCTTGATTCAGTACCAACACGAGATGCAACGCGAATGTATTCTTTGACTTTTGGAAGATTTTCAGGAGTTAGATTGGCCTCGATTTCACCTTGAAGCGCAGTGAGCTTTTCAAAGGCTGATGCCAAGCGGTTACGGGTTTGTTCGATTGCTTGCTCAGCTGCATTCAAGGATTGGGACTGAATCTTATGTAAACGTGATGCTTCTGCAATTGCAGTAGATAGCCAACCACGGTAATCAGCGATATCGGTAACCGCACTTGCGATGAGTTCATCGGCTTCACGCTTGGCGGCGCTTGTCAGCGACCCGGCCTCTCGCTTCTTAGAACTCAAAATTTGCTCTGCTTCGTGCGCTGCTTCTGCAAGTGTCGATTCAGCCTCTGATTGCGCAGCCTCTAGATATTTGCGTCCGCGTACCTCTGCTTGCGCAAGACGCGCTTCTGCTTGTGCGACAAATGACTTCGCTTTTGATTCAGCGCTTTGTACTAATTCTTTTGCCGACTGAGTACCTTCACCAATAATTTTTTGCGCAGTGGTAAGCGCCTTGGATTCCCTGGATTGCGCTGTCTTAATTAGTGTCATCGCAGTTTCGGAGGCAAGAATTTCAAATTCTTCTTTTGTCAGGTTTGTAATGTCGCGCCTTGAGCGAAGTTCTGCAATTTGATTTTCAAGTTCACGGATCCTTGAAATAGCACTCTGCGATCCGCCTACTGGTTCTTCAGAACTAACGACTCGGGCAGCGCTTATCGAATTTTCTCCTTTAAAGCCAA
>CAIVOW010000039.1 GCA_903907665.1 uncultured Actinomycetes bacterium
ATAAGAAAAAAAATCCGCTCTTTGTGCCAGTTTCGCCCCCTCGTCATTCGGGAGCTTTCTACAAAAGCAATAACATCAACTTTTGGATCTGCGTGCTTGAGTGCCCCAAAATTTCGGTGCAGATGGTCAAACGGAATATAAATGATGCGGTTCACTTATTTTCACGACACCGATCACTGCAGTACTTAACTTCGGTCCAATTTTTCGCCCATTTCTTGCGCCATTCAAATTCAAGTCCACAGCGCATGCATACCTTTGGCTGAAAACCATTTTTGACCTTAGCTATGCGTGGCATTGCGCAATAGTAGGTCAACGCCCACTAAAGAATTTAGGAGTGGCTGACGGGTCGAGAACGGATAAGAACACAATTGCACCCAATACGAATCTGTAACAGACTTGCCCCATGCCCGAACTGCCAGAAGTTGAGACCGTCCGCAGGGGATTGGCGCATTTCCTTATCGGTTACACCTTCCGTCATAGTCAAGACCTTCATCCTCGGGTATTGAAACCGGCATCAATCGCTCCGTTATCTGCAGTAGAAGGTGCGCGCATCACAGGTATTAATCGTCGCGGTAAGTTCTTATGGTTTGAGCTCAATAGAGATCTGGCATTGGTGGCCCACTTAGGCATGTCGGGCCAGTTCCTGTTCGCCAATAAAGATCGACCAGACCCGGTGCATGCCAGGGCACGCTTTTTATTACGGCGAGGGCTTAAAAGCCAGGATTTGATCTTTAATGATCAGCGCACATTTGGATGGTTATCAGTGGAGAAATTGAATGGCGGGGTTCCACAATCTGCTCAACATATTGCTTTAGACCCTTTTGATCCAGCCTTCGATCGCGATGCGGTGGTAGCAAAGATTAAATCTCGTAAGGCTGCGATTAAAAGTGTGATTTTGAATCAAGAGATTATGAGCGGTGTTGGCAATATCTATGCCGATGAATCACTCTGGCGGGCAAAAATTCATCCAGAGATTGCTGCCGCCGAATTGAGTACCAAGAAGATTGCTTCCTTAGTAGGTGCCGCTACCCAAGTAATGGCAGAAGCTATAAAAGTCGGCGGCACATCCTTTGATGCAATGTATATCAACGTTAATGGCGAGAGCGGATTCTTTGAAACAGCATTGGCTGCTTACGGGCAAGAAGGTGAGCCTTGTCCGCGCTGCGGGAGACAAATTAGGCGAATTGCCTTTGCAAATCGTTCATCACATTTTTGTCCAAAGTGTCAGGTAAAGGCGAAAGCTCGCACCTAAGTTATGTGTAAGATTCCGAAATGAAATTTAGGGCATTCGCAATCACAGCTACATTGATTTTGACTATTTCCGCTCCGTTGGCTCTTGCTGCCACGACTCCGGTCCTCTCGGCCCAGGTCAGCAATTTTCCGATGGTCAATGATCCATGTAAAAAAGCTGGACAATGGTCTGGTTTTTCAGATTCTCGCTATGTCTTAAAAAACTGGAAGAGCATTGATAAATCTGAACAATTTAATGAGTTCCCCGGCCCAGGGTTTGGAATATTTGTCTGTAAGTTAGTTAAATCTAAATTAATGTGGGAGCACTATTCAACATATGAAATAAATTATGCCCCCGGTGCTGTGTATTCAGCATCCTCGCCATTTGTTGCAAAAATCTTGCAGCAACGAGCTGTTGCATATCCAGGTACAGGCAAGATGTGTGAGGTTAATAATTGCCCGCTTGGAAGTACCGGCCCAGCTGGTGGAATTGTTTTTTATGATGCAGGAAGTCAGAAGCCCTGGGGAAGATATTTAGAAGTAGCACCTCAAGGATGGACAGCTAGCACTACAGACCTCGCCGATCCAAGTGCATTCTGGTGCGACAACTTGAGCCCGCAAGAACTTGGTTCTGTTACAGACCTAGGCGTAACTCTTGGATCACTCGATGTACCTAAGACTATTGGAACCGGAAAGATACTTACTACGAAAATGCTGAAGCGATGTTCGAATGGCGCAGCATCGGTAGCAGCTGCATACCTGGGTGGCGGAACAAGTGATTGGTTCTTGCCCTCTCTCGGTGAAATCAATGAACTCTGCAAATTTTCGTATGGCCAACTAAATTCACCCGCCTACATCCTTTGTGATCATATTGGAACACCTCGATTAGGTTTGAAGTCAACTTATTGGTCTTCCCAGCAAATGCTGCCAAGATTTCCATTGATCGGTGTTGCCGCATACCAACCTTCTAAATTGGGTGAGAGAAACGAGCAGCCGTTCACTGCACCTGCAAACGTTGATGCATATGCATTCATCCGCCCAATCCGAGCTTTCACCTCACCCAGCGATGCCATTCAGAAATCAGGCATCGTTCAATTAGCAGGTGTGGGAGATCCAAATTGGCCTGCCAAATGTCCGGCAGTATTAGATATCGCCGGCGGAGAACAGCCTCAGGTAACTGGCTTTTTCTTTGACGGCACCAAAGAAGAATTTGTACGACTCGAGACGAATTCTGCAACACCAGTAACCAGCGCGAAAGATCTCGTTGGTTGCTACGCCGACCTAAAAAGCTTGAAGAGTTCCATCGGAAATACTTACCATATCGGTTCAATCAATCGAGATTACAAGGGCTATTACTGGCTCAACGCACAAGGAGTAAAATTTGGACTCACTCTTTCAGGAATGACCATGATTACCGACAAGGCAAATCCTTATTATGACGAAGGACATCAATTCATACTGAGGAAGTGATGCGCGCGCATACACCGAGGCCAGTGGGATCTTCCACTTAACAAAGTATTCGCCATAACTTCACTCGAATTAGGTTGACG
>CAIVOW010000040.1 GCA_903907665.1 uncultured Actinomycetes bacterium
CGATGTCCTCCATCGCCCGTTCTTCCCCTTGGCTGGTGAGGTAACTCCCGAGCTGCAGGTGTTGGTTGCCTTGGCTATCAACCTGGCTGCCATGGCGATAGGACAGGCGGAGCTGTCGGATTCCGGCCTGCTCGAGGCTGAGCCGCTCACCGGGATCGAAATAGGCATCACTATTGCTGTCTTTCCAGATGGCCAATTCAGCCCAGGCGGCATCGGCTTGATCGATGACACCATCGTGGTTGTCATCCAAATCAGCCAGTGCCTCAAACCCGTGAGCGGCTGTTTTACCGTTGCTCAGCAGGGTGAAATCGCCAAACAACTGGGAGCCGGAGGTGATCTCAGCGCCTGGCTGGCGATCCCGAATCAGCAGGCCATCATCGGCTCCCACCCAGCCGCTTTGCTCGGCGAAGCCATTGCCGTCATGGTCAAAGTGGCGTCCCGATGCTTGGGCGAGGGTTTCGACGCCATCGCCATCGAGATCGAGGATGATGGGGTCGCGTCTTTGCCAGAGTTCGGCATTGCGAAAAGCATCTTTAAAAGGGTTGATAAATTTATCGAAATCAAGCAAATACTTGTAATAGTCAAGCAATTTATCTTTAGGATGTTTCAAAGCATTCAGCCCAAGCCTCAAAAACTCCATCGGGATACGAGCAAGCCCACCCAGTAACTCTTCAAATGGACCGGGGATAAGGATAGGATCAATTTGTCGCAGCTTGGAGGCCTCTAAGCTATTAATTGTTTCGCCATTTTGGACTTTAAGATAGATCCATTCCTCGAGAGATACATTCGTCTGCCCAGAAAGACTTGCATCCAACCATTCAAAGTACCCCCGCCTGCCGACATCATTATTGTAAAGGTCCATGTTTCGAGCAGGAATCCAATGCTCTTCCAATTTCTTATCTTTACGATAATCAGACCTTGTTTCGTTGAGATCACCCAGAATCTTTGCATCAGACAAAGCCTTTTCCCTCATTATTCTATCTACGGGAATCGAATCGGGGAAATTAGGCCAGGGGCTGCGTGAGGGCCCTTCATACAACCTTTTTGTCACCCAAGCGCTGAATAGAGCATGACGATAGGCATCAAGCTCACAATCAGCAAATTGGTCTTTTGCGTATGCGGGATCAGTGTTACGAGACAATGCTCCAAGCCTTGGAGCTAGCCTATCGGCTTCGCGATTAGTCATGCGACTAAAGATATTGTTATCCGTAAAGATCTCAGACTGGGATTGTGGGGTTGTCATTTTGAAGAGATGTCAAAGAGAACGGTCTGCGGATATGTGATTATTAATTAGGAGTACTCCACTGAAGATTCCATTGAGCGCGAAGCTCAGGTCGCCCGACATACGAAGGGGAAAGAGGGGTGGCTAGATATTTATGCTCAGAAAGTAAAAGCAAAGATGACATAGTGCATATCGTTTTGATTTTTCCTATAGTCATTTTTTCCTTGAATGGAATTGAAAACCATTCAGGATCTCCCCGCTTAAAGAAAATGACTATACGAAAATCCGAATCAGCCTCTTTATGCCAATCGCTAGCTTTCCCAAGACTCTCGCCTGCATCTTTTTCAAATTCCTGCTGCTGCTGTTCTTCGGAACCAATCCCCCACATCGCGTAGGTCTGTAGGCAGATTTTTTTGATTTTGCGATGGGTAAATTGATTAAGATCAACAGGAACTGAACTCAAACCGGCGGCGAAAGCCTTCTTCTTTGCCGCAACAAGACCATTCTCGATTGCGTAATTACGAGGGCAAGTAGATAATTGCCCGCAGGAAAAAAAGTTCCTGCCGGCTTTAACTGCCTTCTTACTAGCTGATGAAAAGCCTTTTCCAAGGCCATCAGACTCAGAAATAATTCCACCTTTGCAAGCAACCAATAAGCCAGAAAGCAACAAAAGCACCCATAGGGTCATCGGCAAAGGATGAATGGCTGATCGCCTCGCAATGTTCTTCATGACAAAGAAAACTCCCGACAAAAGCGCATGAACTTCATTGAAGGAGCTACCCTTATTCCCGATCTACAGGGAATGCTTAAACCCAAGATTATTCCACTCCTGAGAATTGAAAATACTAACAATGAAGCA
>CAIVOW010000041.1 GCA_903907665.1 uncultured Actinomycetes bacterium
CGTCGAATCAGCAGCTAAGAGCAATTGATGTGCCGGACCAGTGGGAGCTGTAACTTTTATTGGTTCTGGTCTGTGCTCGGAAGGTACTTCTACAGTGAACTCTTGATCGAATTCCTCTTCATCGATTTCATCTTGATCATTACTATGCGAGAAATCTTGGACCAGTGGCGTATCGAAAGCTGGCGTATCTGAAATCTCGAAAGCTTCCTCTTCTAATGCTCGTTCTAGGGCGCGTGCCTGGCGAGCATCGGAAACTTTGCCGCGCGACCAATTGAATAGCAAAGCTATTCGTTCGAAAATTCTTGAAACGGGGGTCGCGGTAACTACCAAAACACCAAAACAGAAAAGTAACAAAAGAATTGGTACTGCAAGAATATTTGTCATTAACCCAACCAGCGGAGTAGCTACGGCGTAGCCAAACCATCCACCACCACCTTGCATTGAAGTTTTACCCAAATCCCCTACTGAGCCATTAAAAATGTGAGCAAGTCCAGTTGTTGTTAAGAGCAGGACTAGAGTTCCGATGGTAATTCGCCCAGTAGCTCGACTTTCATCCGGTGTTCTAAAGAGTCTAAAAGCAAAGTAAATAAAAATGACTGGCGTCAGGACAGCGGCCCGACCAACAGCGCCAAAAAGTCCGGCCCGTATTACATCACCTACGGAATTATTGAGATGAAACCACGTTCCAGCTGCGGCGATAAGAGCAAAGATAACAATAAGGAAAGCAAATCCATCTCGCTGATGTTCTGTTTCTAGTTCTTGGGCGCCACGAAAAACAAATCTAATCGCACTTCCAATTGCCTTGGCAATCAATCGCCAGAGTCCACTGAGACCGCGCAGAATTAACCCAAGGAAGGAAGTGGACTTCTTTGAGTTTGCTTTACTTTTTGCTTTCTTACGCGTAGCCATATCGTGCTAAGTCTAAAGAATTACTCGACACTAAGCAGATAAGGCGCGCCGTTAAACTTCAATAACGACAGGAACAATCATCGGTTTACGGCGATGCTCTTCGCCAACCCAACTTCCAATGGTGCGTCTCACAACTTGTGTCAACTGATGAGTTCCGTTGATGCCACCACTAACAGCTTTTGCAAGAGCTTTTTCAATGTGAACTTTTACATCATCAAACATTGCTTGATCTTCAGTAAAACCACGAGCATGGATATCTGGCCCAGCCACGATCTTTCCACTCTGTGAATCAATAACGACTACCACCGAGATGAATCCTTCTTCACCAAGGATTCGTCGATCTTTCAGAGAACTTTCGGTAATTTCGCCGATACTCTGTCCGTCAACGTAAACAAATCCAACAGGTACAGCTCCAGCCACATCTACGTAGCCATCGTGCATATCAACAACGATTCCGTTATCAACAACAATAGTCTTTTCTCGCGGAACACCAGTCTTAATCGCAAGCTCAGCATTTGCTCGCATATGACGCCATTCTCCGTGAATGGGCATGACATGTTTTGGCTTTACGATGTTATAGCAATATAACAATTCGCCAGCAGCCGCATGGCCCGATACGTGCACCATGGCATTTCCTTTATGAATAACTTCGGCACCAAACCGCACTAATTCGTTGATTATGCGATAAACAGGATTTTCGTTTCCGGGAATCAATGAGGATGCGAGAACAACGGTGTCACCTTTACCAACCTGTATCTGATGCTCGCCATTTGCCATTCGAGAAAGAGCAGCTAGCGGTTCACCTTGAGAACCAGTACAAATTAAAACAATTTTATCGCCATACTCATCGATATTCTTTGAATCAACGACTAAGCCTGCTGGAACATTAAGATATCCAAGATCTTCGGCTAGCTTCATGTTACGAACCATTGAACGACCGACAAACGCAACCTTTCGATTATGTTTTTCGGCAATCATCAGAATCTGCTGAATTCGGTGTACATGCGAAGCAAATGAAGCCACAATAACGCGGCGCTTAGTTTGATTAAAGACGCGATCTAGGGTTGGCATAATGTCGCGCTCTGATGTTGTAAATCCTGGAACATCAGCATTCGTTGAGTCGACCATAAAGAGATCGATTCCTTCGGCTCCGAGCCGGGCAAATGTTACGAGATCAGTGATACGGCCATCTAGTGGAAGTTGATCCATCTTGAAGTCGCCGGTGGCAAGAACATTTCCAGCGGGAGTTTTTATAGCGATTGCAAGTGCATCAGGTATTGAGTGATTTACTGCAACAAATTCAAGATCAAACGGCCCAAACTTCATCTGCATTCCCGCTTTCACTTCAATAAGCGGAGCAGTAATACGACGTTCTTTAAGTTTTGCATTCGCAAAGGCGAGCGTTAACTTCGAACCCACGACCTTGATATCAGCATGTTCACGAAGTAAATAAGGAAGAGCGCCGATATGGTCTTCGTGTCCATGTGTCAGTACAACTGCTTCGATATCAGTCAGCCGTTCAGCAATATAGGAAAAGTCGGGAAGGATCAGATCGATTCCTGGCTGGCTTTCTTCTGGGAAAAGTACTCCGCAGTCAACAATAAGAAGTCGTCCCTCGTACTCAAACACAGTCATGTTACGACCAATTTCTCCGAGGCCGCCTAGTGCGACTATTCGAAGAGTATTTTTTGCGAGTTTGGATGGATATGGGAGATCTGGATGTGGGTGATTCATTATTTAAGTGGGACTCCGCCTGCTCGTAGATCCTCCCGCAGCTGCGCGATTTGCGCATCGGTGGCATCGACAAGTGGCAAACGGGTAAATCCGCCAGGCAGACCCATCAATGTGAGGGCAGCCTTAGTCAAAATCGCACCTTGAGTGCGGAAGGTTCCGGTGTATACCGGTAATAGTTTTTGATGAATTTCAAGTGCGCGCTCTGCATTGCCTGCAAACCAGACATCAAGCATTTCGCGTAAATCTTTTCCAACAGTATGGCCACACACAGAAACAAATCCAACTGCGCCAACTGCAAGAAGTGGGAGGTTGAGGATGTCATCGCCTGAATAGACAGGAATTCCAGAGCGTTTAATTACCCAAGATGTAGACGCTGGATTGCCCTTTGCATCTTTGAGGGCAACGATGTTCTTAACTTCTGCCAAACGGCAAATAGTGTCTGGCTCTAATTCAACTCCAGTGCGACCTGGAATGTCGTACATCATGATTGGAACATCAGTTGCAGCGGCAACTGCACGAAAATGTGCCTCAATTCCAGCCTGCGGTGGTTTGTTGTAATAAGGGGTAACAATCAGTAGACCATCAACGCCTGCATCTGCTGAGCGCTTTGCTTGTTCGACAGTGTAAGAAGTTTCGTTATCGCCAGCACCTGTAAGAACTTTTACGCGATCTCCTACCGTGCTCTTAACTACGCGAATTATCTCGAGCTTCTCAGAACTTTTTGTCGTTGGAGCCTCACCGGTTGTGCCATTGACCGCAATTGCATCATGGCCAGTATCGGCTAGATGCTCCGCCAGTTTTGCCACGCCATCCCAATCGATCGCCCCATCTTTATCGAAAGGGGTAACCATGGCCGTAATCAATCGGCCAAATGGGGCTTTAATGTGCATGACGCAAGGTTACCTGAGATTAAGGAGCAATACGCCCAGATTTTTGGAAGGCTCCGTACGTAATAGGCATAAGTTCTGCGAAAAATTCTTCCATTTTCTCTGCCACCATCTCGATTTCCCGCTGGGGGTAGCTAGGGAAATGAGATCCTTCTCGAGCGGTTCGAAGGGAGAGGAAATTCATCAAAGCTCGAGCATTCATCGTGACATACATCGAAGAGAAGAGAGTCACGGGCAATACAGCTCGGGCAACTTCGCGAGCGACTCCAGCGTCAAGCATCTTTTGATAATTTTCATAGGCAACGGTGGAACTTTCTTTGATTGCTGCAACAGTTATTTCATATTGTTCGGGTGTGCCATCAATAAATTCATAGGCGCCAGTTTTTCCAATTTGAACGAGTTTGCGCTCTTTCGATGGAATATAGAAGACTGGACGTAATTCGCGATATCGACCGCTCTCCTCATTGTAGGAAGCAATTCGATGGCGCATAAATTCGCGGAATACAAAGATTGGTGCTGATATAAAAAACGTCATCGAGGTATGCTCAAATGGCGAGCCGTGACGTTCACGAGCTAAATAATTAATGAGCCCGGCATCCTTTTTTGCATCCGACTCGCCGCCGACTGAATCTCGAGAATTTTCACCAGCCGTAGAGACGCGAGCAGCCCAGATCACATCAGCATCACTTGCGCTTGCCTTGATCAGTTCAACGGTGACATCTTCCCTAAAAACAATCTCATGCTCGCTCATAGGCGCGACCCTATCTATTCGTTACCCACAGCTCTTGGATTAGGGCACAATATCGGCGTGTCAGTGAAACGCGACTCCCTCAGCCTCTCCTTTGCAGTTGGGGTCTATGGCGCAGCCTTCGGCGCAGCCAGCGTTGCGGCACATTTTTCAGTCCTTCAAACTTGCGCCATCTCCCTTTTGACATTCTCTGGTGCTTCGCAATTTGCCATAGTGGGCGTTGTGGGCGCAGGAGGTGGAGCATTTAGCGCGATTGCAACTGGCGCTCTCCTTGGAACCCGAAATGGTTTATATGCAGTTCGCTTAGCGCCACTCTTAAATGTTCGCGGGGCTAAAAGAATCGTTGCAGCGCATATGACGATTGATGAATCAACTGGGATTGCACTTGCCCAAGCTAATGAAAAAGATGCGCGCACTGGGTTTTGGTGGACTGGTTTTGGAGTATTTATATTTTGGAATCTCTTTACTCTATTTGGCGCACTCAGTGCTGGGTTGTTAAAAGACCCTGCTGCCTTCGGGCTCGATGCGCTGGTTCCAGCGGCTTTCGTAGGACTTGTCTGGCCCAGACTCACAAATAAAAAGAGTATCTACTTGGCGGCGCTCGCATTTATTTTTGCTCTCGCACTGGCTCCTTTCGTTCCGGCCGGAGTTCCAATTATTGCGACATCGATGCTTGCAATATTAATGGGATGGAAGGGTCCGCGAGCATGAGTATTTACTGGATTACCGCTTTGGGTACAAGCGCTGCATGCTTTCTATTTAAATACTTAGGCCACTGCGTTCCAGAATCTTGGCTAGCCCATCCTCGAGTGCAGAGAATTAACTTACTCATTCCCGTAGCACTCTTAAGTGCGCTCGTTGCAATCCAGGCGTTTACCGATAAAACAAGAATTATCGTCGATCACCGAATGGCTGGCGTTAGTTTTGCGGTAGCAGCATTCATTGCAAAACTACCATTTCCAGTTGCCGTCTTTGGTGCGGCAATTGTTTCTGCCTTGGTCTATCGATTCAATTAAAGTATTGAGAGGCTTTCAAGTTTTGCTTTCAAATCAGCATCTGAAGGCTCGGTCAAGTGAGTTCCATCCTCAAACAAAATAACAGGAATTGAGCGCGCTCCCCCATTAATTGCTATCACCTTATCTGAAGCCGACTCATCA
>CAIVOW010000042.1 GCA_903907665.1 uncultured Actinomycetes bacterium
GTTGAAGCGCCGGTCGTTGAAGCTCCAGTAGTTGAAGCTCCAGTAGTTGAAGCTCCAGTAGTTGAAGCTCCTGCTGAAGCAGTGGCCGAAGAAGCAACAACAGAACAAGCTTAAAACTTTTCTGAATGCGCTTTCTTAGGAAGGGCTCACTTCTTCGCGAGATTCCTATCATCATCATCTCGGCTCTGGTTGTCTCAATTCTCATTAAGACCTTCTTGTTACATTTCTTTTTCATCCCTTCTGGGTCGATGGAAAATACATTGCAAGTTGGCGACCGGATTGCAGTAAACAAACTCGCTAACTTCTTTAGTGATATCAAACGTGGTGAAGTTGTTGTATTCCGCGATCCCGCAAAGTGGTTAGGTGATCCTGCGCCGTCCACAGCATCGCCTATCGTTCACGCCATCGAAACTGGGTTAGAAACAGTCGGAATTTTGCCTGATCCCGCTAAGCAATATTTGATTAAGCGTGTAATCGGGGTGGGCGGAGATACGGTCATCTGCTGTGACGCAAAAGGTCACCTCACTATTAATGGCACTTCGGTCATTGAGCCTTATATATTCGCCGGCAATGTACCTAGCGATTCTAAATTTAGCGTCAACGTACCTAAAGGATTCATCTGGGTAATGGGCGATCATCGAGGCGCAAGTGCCGATTCACGTTTCCATACAGATGACATACATAAAGGCATGGTTCCGTTGAGCGCCGTTGTGGGTCGCGCTGAATTTGTTGTGTGGCCATTTAATCACCTTGCGTTCTTATCGGTTGGTCATGACCTCTCAAAGGTCCCAACACAATCCGCTAAACCTTGAGCAAACACTCCGGGAATCAGGGTTATCACTGATCGCTGGAGTTGATGAAGCAGGGCGGGGACCATGTGCTGGCCCTCTTGTAGTAGCAGCAGTCATTCTCAAAGATCCCAATGCAGATTCACTTTCGCGTGTACGTGATTCTAAAGAGTTGTCGGAGAAACTGCGTGAGGAACTTTTCCCGGTTGTAAAAAATGAATCACGTGCATACTCCATTATCGAAATATGGCCAGAGGAATTGGATCAACTTGGCCTGCACAAATCAAACCTTGAAGGGATGCGTCGCGCAGTCGCATCGCTGAGCGTTCTTCCAGAATATGTCTTAACTGATGGGTATTCAATCGAAGGTTTAGATATACCGAGCCTTGCAGTCTGGAAAGGTGATCAGGTTGCACTCTCAATTAGTGCGGCATCAATACTCGCAAAAGTTCACCGCGACCACATCATGATTGAATTAGATGCGAAATATCCGGGCTACGGCTTTGCGACACATAAGGGGTATATCACCGCCTCTCATACGGCAGCTCTGAGCGAATTGGGCATATCTAAAATACATCGTAAATCCTTTGCCAATATTCAACGGCTGATTCATTAACAGGGGTAGTTCTTAACAACCTAAATTATTTCAATCTCTGTGGGCGTTGAATCAATCTAGCCTCCGGGGATTATGAAAACTAAAAATATTGCGCGAACATCACTTCAGGAAA
Source organism: uncultured Actinomycetes bacterium (assembly GCA_903907665.1). The sequence continues at coordinate 1,517 of CAIVOW010000042.1, forward strand.
TCGGGGCGATGGGCGAAGAGGAAGTTTCGAAATATTTGAGCAGAACAGGTTATGTACTCATAGACCGTAATTGGCGAATAAAAGGTGGGGAGATCGATTTAATTTTCGAAGATGGCCAGACAATCGTCTTCGTGGAAGTAAAAACAAGAAGTAGTAATACATATGGAACCCCTTTTGATGCAATTACTCCAGAAAAAGCTTTTCGACTGCAACGGCTAGCCCTTGCATGGATGGCACTTAACCAACGGTGGGGACAGGATTACCGGATTGATGCAGCTGGAGTTTGGATCAAGGCTGACGGTGAATGTTCAATTGAACTTCGAAAAGCTGTTCTCTAGTGGCGCTGGCGCGAATTCGAACTCTTGCCTTAGTGGGACTTGAAGGCCATGTCATCGATATCGAAGTAGATATTTCTGATGGTCTACCGGTTTACACCTTGCTTGGCCTGCCTGATACCGCGTTATCTGAGTCTCGAGATCGTGTTCGGTCTGCGATGGTTAATTCTGGGTTTACTTGGCCCAATCGCCGCGTAACAGTCTCGCTATCTCCTGCGTGGTTACCGAAAAAGGGATCGAATTTTGATCTGCCAATAGCAATTGCGCTCTTAGTCGCGACGGGTGAAATTGCTCAAGAGAAATGCGATGGAATTATTTTCGTCGGCGAACTTGGATTAGATGGTGCACTTCGATTTGTGCGAGGAGTTCTGCCGATTCTTCTCTCTGCTTCAAAGGCGGGTTTTGATAGATCAATAATTCCGCGAGCCAATAGCCAAGAAGCTGCGTTAGTTGACGCAGTAACTTCCATCAGCTGTTCTTCACTTACAACAGTTGTTCAGTTGCTCCTCACCGGCGAGCGGGAAGAGGCCGGAGATGCCATGGCTATTAATATTTCTGATGAAAGCACAATGGACTTATCTGATGTTGCTGGTCAAAAAAGTGCACGATATGCCTTAGAGATTGCAGCGATTGGTGGTCACCACATTCTCTTTATCGGACCACCTGGAACAGGTAAGACAATGTTGGCAGAACGCATGCCAACAATCTTGCCTCCGTTATCTCGTGAATTAGCTGTTGAAGTCAGTGCGATTCACTCAGTTGCTGGCGTATTACATGAACGTGGAGTTCTTTCTGCAACCCCACCCTTTATTTCGCCACATCATTCAACCACCGCTCCGGCGATGGTTGGGGGAGGAGTGCACGTAGTAAGACCAGGAGCAGTCAGCTTGGCCCACGAAGGAATCCTTTTTGTTGATGAAGCACCGGAGTGTTCGCCGGGAGTATTAGATTCTCTTCGACAACCTTTGGAATCTGGAACTGTAACTATCTCCAGGTCATCTGGAACTACTACCTATCCAGCTAACTTTCTTCTAATCCTTGCTGCAAATCCTTGCCCTTGTGGTCGATATAGCGGGCGCGGTCGAAGCTGTAGCTGCTCTTCGGTACAGATACGTCGCTACTTGCAAAAGCTCTCTGGACCGCTCCTAGATCGAATAGATATTCGAACATTGGTTGAGGTTCCAACACGCGCAGAGATGTCGAGTGAGGTGCAAGGTGAATCAAGTGCTGATGTTCGCCAGCGAGTAATTCAAGCAAGAGCAACTGCGAAGGCGAGATTTAGTACTCATTCTTGGCAAATAAATTCTCGAATTCCCCCAAGTGAACTTCGAGGCCGCTACAGGGCAGAAAAATCTGCGATGGCATTTCTTCATTCAGAATTAGATTCAGAGCGTTTGAGTGCCCGCGGTTTCCATAAAGTATTGCGCTTGGCCTGGTCTGTGGCTGACCAAGTGGGCCACTCCATACCAACTCGCGACGATGTGATTACTGCATATTCACTACGAGAGGGGATGGAGCTTCTTCGATGACAGCGCTAAGTATCGATGCATCCGCGCGCCTTACCTTGATGGCTTGCATAGAAGGTGGATCACCTTTTTGGACTGATGAGGTTGCTAATTATGGAGCACCGCTTGTTTTATCGAATTTGCGAAGCACTTTCTATACCGGGAAAAAGAACTCAGCCGATCGCATAACCGAGTACGTCCAAACCCTAGATTTACTCCAACTTGAGCAGGAACTTGCTGACGCTCATGCACAATTATTGACACCCGAGAGCGAGGCTTGGCCGGCGCAATTAGAAGATTTAGCAAACCCACCTTTTGGTTTGATTTACCGTGGTGATGTTTCATTGTTGAGAAGTGAATCTATTTCGATTGTAGGTAGTAGAAATCCAACATCTTATGGAGTTCGAATAGCTAATGAGTTTGCCTCCGGACTCGCGGACCGAGAATGGACGGTAATTAGTGGAGGAGCTTATGGAATTGATACGTCGGCACATCAAGGGGCGCTTGCAGCAGAAGGTCGCACGATTGCAGTACTCGGCAGCGGACTTAATCAACGATATCCGGCAGGAAATGAACGGTTATTTAAGGATATTGAACTTCATGGCCTGTTGATATCGGAAGTTCTGCCAAACGTTCATGCTCATCCGGCGCGATTTCTGATTCGCAATCGGATAATCGCATCACTAAGCCGTGGAACCATAGTTGTTGAAGCTGCATACAGAAGTGGCTCGCTTAGAACAGCAAGGGATGCGGCAGAAATTTTTCGTGTTGTTATGGCAACTCCAGGCTCAATTACCTCGCCAGCAAGCGATGGATGTCATAAATTGATTGCCAATAGAGAAGCAGAGCTCGTAACTTCAATCGATGATGTGATGGAATTGGTTCTACCGCTCGATGATGCGAGAATGGCTACATGAGTTCACCTTTCCGCGCAGGGTTTGTCGCCATTGTTGGACGCCCTAACACCGGAAAATCCACTCTAGTAAATGCGTTAGTTGGCAAGAAAATCGTTATTACTTCGGCCCATCCCAACACGACGCGTAACCCCATTCGTGGAATAGTTACACGGCCTGACTTTCAGATTGTTGTAGTCGATACGCCGGGCATACACAAACCAAAGACGCTTCTTGGGTCACGGTTAAACAATATGGTCAGCCAAAATCTTGTCTCGGTCGATGCAGCAGTCTTGTGCTTGCCGGCTGATGAGGCCATTGGCGCTGGTGATGAATATATTGCAAAGCAACTCGAACACATAAGAAGTGTCTATTTGGTTGTAACGAAAATTGATCGCGTCGGCAAAGAACAACTTATTGCAAAATTAGGTGAAGTTGCGCAGTTCATTGAAAAAACAAAGTTAATGGTTCGCGAAGTAGTCCCAATTTCTGCTGCTGAACATAATCAAGTGGACCTACTTACTGAACTCTTGGTAAATGCTCTTCCTGAGTCGCACGCCCTTTATCCCGACGATGTAACCACAGATCAAGCAGCTGAAATGACCTTGTCGGAACTAATCCGCGAAGCGGCCATTGCGGATGTTTTTGAAGAAGTACCGCACTCAATAGTTGTGACTATCGATGAGATGGACAAGCGTGAGAATAAAGAGTTCTACGATATTCACGCAACTATCCATGTAGAGCGGGATAGCCAAAAAGGAATTATTCTGGGAGCTCGAGGCGCCCGCCTGAAAGAAATTGGAACGCAGTCTCGTAAAAGTATTGAGATATTTCTTGGCTGCAAAGTATTTCTAGGTTTGCACGTTAAAGTATCAAAGGATTGGCAGAGAGACCCCAAGCTGCTTAAGCGATTTGGCTTTACGGAGTAGTTGTTTTCTTACTTGCAAAGTAGGAGCCGATTAAAATAAGTGGCATTCCTAGTGCAATTCCCAGCGTTAGCGGTTCCCCGAGAATAGTTATTCCCAGAAGAATTGCAACTGCGGTGTTGAGATAAGTGATTGTCGATGCGCGGGTAGGTCCTATATCTGCCATCAACTTAAAGAACATGATGAATGCAATAGCGGTAGGGAATATGCCAAGAATGATCAATGACCACATGGATTTAGCATTTGGCATGGTTGAAGGCCATTCTAAAATTCCAACTGGAATATAAATGATCGAAGTGATGAGCATCGCAACGCTATTAATTGCTAATCCATCGAGCGTCGGCGCCTTACGTCGAATTAATATGGGGGCAGTGGCATAGCCGATTGCAGATAAGAGAATCAGGGCAATCGCACTCTTACTATTGTGGCCTGAAAGACTTTCTAGTCCCACGACCAAAATAACTCCAATAAATCCCACAAGTAAGCCTATTAAGCGACGTGGCTGCAAAACAGTTCGATCTCCAAGTAGGGATGCGATGATGGTGGACCAAAATGGAACCGTGGCAATCAATAGTCCCGCAAGACCAGAGGTAATGTGGCGTTCACCGCTAGACAGGAAGTACCAAGGTCCAACTAATTCAATAACTGAATACAGAAGAATCCACTTAAAATATTTGAATGCTTCCTTTAGTAGACCCTGCTTCATGGCAATCGGTATGAGAAATAGCGCTCCTAAGCAGACGCGTGCGAATACTAGAAACCCTGGTTGGAACCCGCCTTCTCCTACCGCTATTTTTATAAAAAGGTAAGGAACGCCCCAGACTATGCCAACACCAATGAACATGCCCCAACTTTTACGAGTCATCGATTTGCTATCACTGATCGATACAGGGCTTGGGTTTGGTCAGCAATCTTTTCCCAAGCGAAATTTTCGACCGCTCGCTTGCGTCCAGCCTTGGCATACTCTGAAAGTTTCTGCGGGTTATTCATAAGCATGGAAATACTTTGAGAAAGACTCTTTTCAAAAGCTGAACCATCACCGTTGTAATCCACAAGTTCACCAGTGACACCATCAATAACCACTTCTGGAATTCCACCAACGCGCGAAGCCAGAACTGCCGTTTCACAGGCCATTGCCTCAAGATTAACTATGCCAAGTGGTTCGTACACACTTGGACAAACGAATAGATCTGCCGAGGAGAGCAAAGCCTTTAGTTCAGGCTGTGCAAGCATGGTCTCTTGCCACCAAATGTTGGATCGGGTTAGTTGAAGCTCGTGAATTAATTTAGCTATTTCATTTCCGATCTCGGGTTCGTCAGGACTTCCGGCGGCAATAAGTAAGCCGATGTCAGGGGAGACTTCTTTCCATGCGCGCAAGAGATGAGCCAATCCTTTTTGGCGAGTAATGCGTCCAACGAAAATCGCATAACGCCCAGTAATTCCTAGGCGATCTAGGAGCGCTTGATCATAAGTCGGTGCAAAGAGTTCTGAATCGACACCATTGAGAATTGTGTGAATTTTAGAAGGATCTAAAGAAGGGTAAGCCCGCGTTATATCTTTTTTCATGCCATTGCTCACGGCGATGATTGCATCGGCGCCTTCATAGGCAGTTCTTTCGGCCCAAGAGGAGAGTCGATACCCGCCACCCAATTGTTCAGCTTTCCATGGACGATCAGGCTCGAGTGAATGGGCAGTGATCACATGAGGGATTCCGTGAAGGAGTGAGGCGAAATGACCAGCCAGATTTGCATACCAGGTGTGTGAATGAACGAGGTCAACGCCACCTAGTTGCTGGGCGATCTGGATATCAGTTGTAAAAGCCTGAAGTGCAGGATTGAGAGTCTCAAAACTCTCTGGAAGTGAATATGCGTGGGCATCCTCACGTGGTTCACCGAAACAATGGACATCTACTGTGATCTGACTACCGCTGTTGCTACTTTTGATAAGAGCTTTCGTCAATTGCAGGGCGTGCACACCCGCTCCGCCATAGATGTGCGGTGGCCACTCTTTGGTTACTAGGCCAATCCGCAAATCTTGGGACATGTATTGAAGCTCCGTTACAGTTGGCTAATGATATCGAGCGTGAATTATCTTCCACTACCGAGAGGGTAAGGGTATCTTTTCAGTATGAATCGTCGAGAGCAACCCCTTGGAATTGTCCTCGCCGGTGGAGAAGGTAAGCGGTTGATGCCACTTACTGCCGATCGTGCAAAACCTGCAGTTCCCTTCGGCGGAGCATATCGTCTTGTTGATTTCGTTCTTTCCAATCTCGTTAACGCAGATTTACGTAAAATTGCCGTTTTAACGCAATATAAATCCCATTCTCTGGACCGTCACATCACCACAACATGGCGCATGTCGACACTTCTTGGAAATTACATCACGCCGGTGCCGGCTCAACAACGTCTTGGACCTCGCTGGTATACGGGTAGCGCGGATGCAATTTTACAAAATTTCAATTTGATTCACGATGAAAATCCAAAACATGTTCTCGTTTTTGGTGCTGATCACGTTTATCGTATGGATCCGGAGCAGATGTTTAGTTTTCATCGGGAGACCGGCGCCGGTGTAACCGTTGCTGCGATTCGAGTGAAGAAAGAAGAAGCATCTGAATTCGGAGTTATTGAATTAGCCGACGATGGAATCACCATCAAGGCATTCCACGAAAAACCAGTTAATCCGCCTACGATGCCGGGTCATCCTGAGTTCTGTTTAGTCTCGATGGGTAACTACATCTTCAAGCGCGAGGAGATGGAAGATGCACTTATTTTAGATTCGGAAAATTTGGAAAGTAAGCACGATTTGGGAACCAACATTATTCCGATGATGACGGCTATGGGCCGTGCGCGCGCTTATGATTTTGCAAATAATCATGTTCCTGGTGAGACTGACCGCGATAAGGGATATTGGCGGGACGTAGGAAATATCGATGCCTACTACGATGCGCATATGGATTTGGTTTCAGTCCATCCAATTTTTAATTTATACAACCGCGAATGGCCGCTGTTAACAAATCCGCCATCACTCCCACCAGCTAAGTTTTCGGAAAATGGCAGCGCTGTGGATTCAATTGTTGGCGCAGGTTCAATCATTGCCGGTGCGCGATTTGAACGCTCTGTTGTGTCTTTCGATGTTCAGGGTGCAACCAATGCGATTGTTCAAGGTTCAGTTATTATGCCTGGAGTACGTATTGGTAAAAATACGATTATTCGAAATGCCATTCTTGATAAAGGCGTGATAGTCGAAGCGGGTGCGCAAATTGGCGTGGATCTAGAACGTGATCGTCAGCGTTTTACCGTCAGCGATGGCGGCATAGTCGTTGTTGGAAAAAGTACAGTCGTCACCGCACATTGAGCCCAGCGCTCATTAAGAAGTGAGGTCTCGTAGTTTTCTGTAATTCACTAAGACTTCTGGCGTCGGTGTAGAACGAACGCTTACGACTTCACCAAGATTCCACTTCGGAGCATGCTCGCCGCCCAACAGAGCCCAAGCTGCTTGCCGCGCCGCGCCATTAGCTACATATTCGCCTGCTGGTGGTACTAAAACCTCTCGGCCAAATAGTGCGGATGCAATCTGTGCAACAGCAGGATTTTTAGCTGCGCCACCAATAAGAAAGACACGACGTATTGCTACACCTGCAATTTCCAGCGCTTCAACAGCATCGGCTAAACCACAAAGCATTCCTTCGATATAAGCACGTGCAATATTTTCAGGTCGAGAATTTCCAACTGTTATTCCGGCTAGAACTCCCGTGGCATCTGGACGATTCGGAGTTCTCTCCCCTTCGAAATAGGGAAGTAGGGTTAAACCATCTGCTCCCGCAGGTGACGATAATGCCAGTTCCCCAAGGCGCTCGTGTGTAACCCCAAGAATTTTTGCAGCAGCATCGAGAATTCGTGCGGCATTAAGAGTGCAAACAAGTGGGAGAAATTCTCCCGAAGCGGATGCAAATCCAGCAATAGTTCCGGAAGAATCATGAGTAGAGGTGGATGAGATTGCGAATGCCGTTCCGCTCGTTCCAAGGGAAACAACGACATCCCCTTCTTCGGCTTGAATGCCAAATCCGGCACCAGCATTATCACCAGCACCCGCGCCAATCTTCATTCCGGTTTTCGTCGTTGCGCCAAACTCTTGGCTTGAAATAATTCGAGGCAAGAGTACTTGCCGTTTGCTCCTCAAAGCGATTGCGAATACCTCAGGTAGATATTCCGACGTTACGGGATTGAAGTAACCAGTTCCTGACGCATCACTTCTATCGGTAAAGAGATCCTTTATATCTGTGCTTCCTGATAATTTCCAGGACAGCCAATCATGTGGAAGAGAAATTGCGGCTACTTTTTCTGCGTTTTCACTTTCATGATCTGCAAGCCAGCGGACTTTGCTAGCGGTAAAGGAAGCGACAAGGGATGATCCGGTTAGCTTAGCTATGTCGGGAATTTCAGAATTTAAATCGCTCGCCTCTTTTGCCGACCGCGTGTCATTCCACAGCAGTGCTGGGCGAATAACTTCACCCGCACTATCTAACGCAATCATGCCATGCTGCTGTCCGCCAATTGAGATTGCAGAAACGTCAGCAAGACCACCTGCTTGGGAAATAGCTTCTTGAAGAGCGTTCCACCAGTGAGCGGGGTCTACTTCTGTACCGTCAGGATGAGCAGCCCGTCCTTCGCGGACGAGAGCACCACTTTTAGCCTCGCGAATAACAATTTTTACTGACTGAGTAGATGAATCCACGCCTGCTACTAGCTCCATGCCGCTCCTCATTTAATTCAACTCTACGGAAAGGGTAGACTTCCACAGTCACCGTTGACTAGCCACATGAACATTACTTCGATTTGAATCGATTTTGGAGCTCTTAGAGATGCGTATTGGTGTACTCACAGGCGGCGGCGATTGCCCCGGCCTCAATGCAGTTATTCGTGCCGTTGTCCGTAAAGGCGTAAAAGAATATGGATATGAATTTGTTGGATTTCGCGATGGTTGGCGAGGACCTTTAGAAGGCTTGACAATGCCACTGGATTTAACAACTACGCGTGGAATTTTGCCCCGTGGTGGAACAATTCTCGGATCCTCTCGCACCAATCCCTTCAAGATTGAAGGCGGCGTTGAGAAGATTCAGGAGAATTTGGCGAAGATGGGCGTTGATGCACTAGTTGCAATTGGCGGGGAAGATACTTTAGGCGTAGCGACGAAGCTGGACTCTTTAGGGGTCAAAGTAGTTGGAGTCCCAAAGACAATTGATAATGATCTGAACAACACTGACTACACATTTGGTTTTGATACTTCAGTCAATATTGCCGTGGATGCAATTGATCGACTTCATACGACCGCTGAATCACACCACCGCGCTTTGATTGTTGAAGTGATGGGTCGCCATGCTGGTTGGATTGCACTTCATGCTGGTCTAGCAGGCGGTGCTACCTGTATTTTGATTCCTGAAGTTAAATTCTCGGTGGATAAAGTCTGCGAATGGGTTAATTCCAGGTTTGAATCTTCTTACGCCCCAATCATTGTTATCGCCGAAGGAGCAATTCCACAGGATGGCGATATGGTGATTAAAGATCAGACGCTAGATGCTTTTGGCCATGTAAAGCTTTCTGGCATTGGTGAATGGCTGGCCGGCGAAATTGAACGCCGCACAGGCAAAGAAGCACGTACATCTGTCCTTGGTCATATCCAACGGGGTGGCTCGCCAACAGCGTTCGATCGCGTACTTGCTACGCGTTTTGGATTGCATGCGATTACCGCGATTCATGATGGCGATTTCGGCAAGATGGTGGCCTTGCATGGCACAAATATTGCAAGAGTCCCGTTGGCTTCGGCTACCAGCGAGTTAAAGCTCGTACCGCCAGAGCTATATGCAGAAGCTCAGGTCTTCTTCGGTTAATTGGTCGCGCAGCGAACTTTTTAAACCCTAGAATTCTCTAATGACTTCTCCCGTGCCTTCAGGAATCGACTCATTATTTATCCCTGGGTTTACCCCTGGCCTGGTGGCTGCTCAGCAACCGCAATGGCCAGGCGGGCCAGAAGGCGAGCCGATTCGCAAAGCCGTTGAAGCCCTTAAAAAACTACCTCCCCTAGTTTTTGCTGGTGAATGCGACAATCTGAAAGCGCGTATTGCAGAAGCCGCCGCCGGTAGAGCATTCTGGCTTCAAGGTGGAGATTGCGCTGAAACTTTTGCGGCAGCTACTGCGGATTCCATCAGAAACCGCATAAAAACAATTTTACAGATGGCCGCCGTGCTTCAATATTTCGCAAGCATGCCCGTAATCAAAGTGGGTCGCATGGCTGGGCAATTTGCTAAGCCTCGAAGCAATAATGATGAAACCCGTGATGGAGTTACTCTTCCAGCGTACCGCGGTGATGCGGTTAACGATTTGGCATTCACACTCGAGGCGCGCACACCTGATCCGCAGCGCTTAGTCCAGGTGTACAACACCTCAGCAGCAACTCTTAACTTGGTACGTGCGTTCACAACCGGTGGATTTGCTGACCTTAGGCTTGTACATGAGTGGAATAAAGGATTTGCAAGTGATCCTCGTTTCGGAGCCCGCTATGAGCAGCTTGCAAATGAAATCGGACGCGCCCTTGAGTTTATGGTTTCAGCAGGGGTCGATGCCGAGGCATTTAAGACCGTTGATTTCTTCGCTAGTCATGAAGCTCTGATTCTTGAATACGAGAAGGCGCTAACTCGTATCGATTCTCGCACTGGTCTTGCTTATGATGTTTCAGGCCATTTCGTCTGGGTAGGAGAGCGGACTCGTCAGCTCGATGGAGCGCACATGGACTTCGCTTCGAAGATTCAAAATCCAATCGGAATAAAACTTGGACCAAAGACGACACCCGAAGATGCGCTAGCTATGATTGCAAAACTAAATCCCGAGAATGAACCAGGGCGCCTTACCTTTATTACGCGTATGGGCGCGGGCCAGGTTCGCGAAAAACTACCTGCTCTGGTTGATGCCGTAACAAAATCTGGAGCGATTGTGCTCTGGGTATGCGACCCAATGCACGGCAATACATATGAAACCTCGACCGGATACAAAACTCGTCGATTTGATGATGTCATGGATGAAGTGCGTGGATTTTTTGAAGTTCACAAAGCGCTCGGGACTCACCCTGGGGGTATTCATATTGAGCTTACGGGTGATGATGTAACTGAATGCGTCGGCGGCGGGGAACAAATTTCTGAGGCAGATCTTGCTGGCCGTTACGAGAGTGCATGTGACCCTCGACTAAACCATACTCAATCTCTTGAGCTCGCATTTTTAGTCGCAGAAATGCTCCGCGACCGTTAATTCGGGCATAGGATTCCTAGGTGCTTTTGCAAAATTCTCTCAAAACACCCGCAGGGACTCTCTTCCTCATAAGTGATGAACACATATTGCTTGCGGCAGGCTTTAGAAGTTTTGAAGATTTAATTAAACGTATGGATTGCGACGATGCCGTGCGCGAGATGAAAAGTGTTCGAAATATCCCTGTGATTACCGACTTGGTTAAGGATTACTTTGACGGGGATTTGAACGCCATCAATGGAATTCAAGTAAGGCAACCTGGTGGAGAGTTCTTTCAATCAGTGTGGAAAGTAATGCGCAAGATTCCTGCGGGAAAAACTATGTCATACGCAGAATTAGCAAAGCGGGCCGGCTCTGAAAACGCAGTACGCGCAGCGGGTAGCGCCTGCGCTAGAAATCTCATTGCACCGATTGTTCCTTGCCACAGAGTTGTAAAAAGTGGCGGAGCGCTTGGAAATTATGGTTTCGGTTTAGAAACTAAAGAGTCACTTTTAGCTTTTGAAGGCGCTATTAAGTAGTTCTGGTAAAACTGAATTAGTTTTAGCGATATCAGCATCTGTAAGATCTCGGTGCGTGACAAGTCTTAGCGTCGTGGGACCAAGCGCGCTACCTAAGATCCCAGCTTCAGCAAGGGATGCGTTCAAACCTTGTGCCGTAACTGATGACTTAGCTAAATCGAGTACAACGATATTGGTATGTACGGAATCTGCGTCAACGCTTTCCGGAGCAGCAGCGGCACATGCCAATGCAATTTCTCGGGCTCTTCGGTGATCATCGGCGAGGGAGAGTAGATTATTATCCAAGGCCAAATCAACAGCGGCAGCAAGAATGCCGACTTGTCTCATTCCCGCGCCGTAGCGCTTTCGCCAAATACGAGCTTCACTTACCCGTTCTTTAGTAGAAAGAAGCATGGAGCCAATCGGCGCACCAAGCCCCTTGGAAAAACAGACACTAATTGTGTCGAAATTTTCACCATAATCTTTTAATGACACATTTGATGCGATGTGCGCATTCCAGATTCGTGCTCCATCTAGGTGCATATAGATACCTGCATCATGGGTCAGCTTTCGAAGTTTACGAATTTCCTCAATTGGCTGGACTATGCCGCCACCAAAATTATGCGTATTTTCAATTGCAATAGCAGTCGTAGAAACTAAGTAAGGCCCTGAATTTGGTCGAGCAATTGACATAGCTTGATCTGCATCAAGTAGTCCATTTTTACCTTCCCATGTTCGGGTAGTGATTCCACTAAAAGCTGCCCCAGCCCCAAGTTCGGCTCTCACAATATGTGCAAAAGATTCAAGCACGAGTTCTTCACCTGGCTTCACCAGAGTTCTAATTCCTAATTGGTTTGAGAGCGAGCCGGTAGGTGTAAAGACTCCAGCTTCTTTTCCAAAAAGTTCTGAAACTCTCTCTTCTAAAGCATTAACGGTTGGATCGTCGCTATATACATCATCACCGACTGGTGCATTCGCTATTGCGGCTCTCATTTCCTTACTGGGACGAGTTACGGTGTCTGAACGAAGATCTATCATGATGGGATTCTCTCACGGCCTTCCTCTGAAATAATGATGTACATAGCAGAAATAACGAGCCCTCCGCCTAAGATAATCCGCAATGTGAGGCTTTCATGCCCAAACCAGACTCCAAAGAGAGCGGCGAATATGTATTCCATGGTGAGAATGATGCCTACGCTCGTAGCTGACATAAATGATTGAACCCAGGTCTGGACGATAAAAGCGAAGGCGCTGGCAAAGATTGCCGTGTATATGACAGCTTGCCAGACTCCACTATCGGGTGGCATATGGAATCCATTTTTAAGTGAAGCAATAAAGCAGATGACGCCCACTGTTGCTAATTGCAAAATGGTGAGGGCGTAGGTATTGGCTCCCGCACTCCAATCACTTAATCCAACTATGTGACCTGCATAAAAAAGCGCACTTATCACTACAAGAAATTCCCCAAGTCCTATTGAAAAACCATTTACTGCAAGTAAGCCAAGGCCGAGGGCTGCTAAGAAAACTGAGAACCATTGAATCTTTGAAATATCTTTCTTGAGTAATCCTGCTGCAATGAGAGGGGTAAAAACAGCATAGAGTCCAGTGATGAAGCCAGTTTTTGCTACCGAGGTAAGAGTTAATCCAAAAGTCTGAAATATGTAACCACATCCCAGCAATATTCCTAGGACTATTCCACGAAAGAGTAATTGCTTATTAAAGTGCTTGAATGCAGCTGGACGTAGTACTGCCATGACGAGAGCGGCAAGAAGAAACCTGCAGGCTAAGAACGAGTAGACGTCTTGCCGGTGCAAGGTATCTTTCATAATAACGAATGCGCTTCCCCAGATAACAGAAACGGAGAGCAGCAAGCCAGCTAAGGCATATTTGTTTCGAGCTAAAATCACTTAGAAACTTTCGCGCGCATCTTCTTCAGCATCGTTACCTCTGGACCGTGCTCGGGTTCCATTCCAGGAGTCTCCAGGATGAGCGGGGCATTTCGTACGGCGGGGTGAGCTAGAAGTTCTTCAAATGGTTTTGATCCTATTTCACCTTTTCCAATATTTTGGTGGCGATCTTTTAGTGCCCCACAAACGTCCATAGAGTCATTGGCGTGAATTAACTGAATCCGCTCAATCCCGACAAGCTCGACCAGTAAATCAAGTGTTTGAGTCATGCCACCTTTAGTTTTAATGTCATGACCAGCTGCAAAAACGTGGCACGTATCAAGACATACTCCGACTTTAGGATGCCACTCAAGTGCATCAAAGTATTTCGTTAAATCTTCTAACTTCTTGACTAAAGATTGACCTTGTCCAGCGGTAGGTTCCAATAAGAGCCATGGATCTTCATCTGTTAACTTATTAAGAATTGGCATCATGCCTTTATTGATCTGCTTCCAGGCATTCTCAATATGACTTTCATCTACGGCCGATCCAGTATGAATGACAACACCAAGCGCGCCGATTTCGCGACCACGTTTTAGTGAGTACGCCGTTGACGCTAATGAGTTTTCATAAGTGCCTGGGGTAGGCGAGCCAAGATTAATAAGGAAGGGAGCATGTACATATGCCTCTATGTCATGTTCAAGTGTCTTTGCACGAAAAGCAGCATCTGCCTCATGATTTGTTTCGGGCATCGCCCAACCCCGTGGGTTGCTCGCAAAAACTTGAATGACTTCTGAACCAGTTGCGAGGGCGTATTCAATGGAGCGCTTGGCCATTCCACCAGATGTAGGCGTGTGCGCACCTATACGGGGAAATGTGCGATCGGACGTAGTTGCCATCCGGTCAGCCTATCAAGCCTCTAACTAAGAGTTATCACTACGATCGTTCCGCGCGATACTTGAACCCCAACCTTGGGGGAAATACCCGTCACTTTCTTGATTTTCTTCGAACCAATCTTCTTGATACTGACCTTGAGTTGCAAACTTTCTAAAGAAGTCCGCGCTTCTAGCTCTGTAAGGGAAAAGAGATTAGGGATGAAGACAAATTGGGTACCTCTCGAGATCACTAGAGTGACAGTCGAGCCCCTCGGCGCAGTCGAAACGCCATCTGGGCTCTGTCGCATAACCGCACCCGCGGGAACGCTCTCGCTGTATGCAAAGGCACTTTTCACTACAAAGCCGGCATCAGTCATTTCGTTTGTAGCTTGATCTGAACTCTTTCCCACATAAGAAGTGAGCGCAATTTGTTCAATTCCTTTGCTAAGAATGATATCGACGACAGAATTGCGCCGCACTGGAGTTTTGACAGCGGGATTTCCATTTACGACCATATTTTGAGGAATCTTCATATCAAATGCCTGGGAGATATTTCCAACTTTCAAGCCGGCATTTATCAAAGCTGCAGTGGCTGCGTCTTGCGTGAGACCAGAAATAGGTGGAACTGGAATTCGTTCTTTTCCTTTTGAAAGAATCAGCCGAACAACGCCACCTTTGGGTAAGTGCCCGCCGCCGCCTGGTGAAGATGTCAGGACTAATCCCTTTTCTACCTCTTCACTAAAATCTTGTGACGCAACATCGGCGCGCAAGCCGAGTTCCGAAATAGATTTTTGTGCTTCACTCACGCTCATACCTACTACCGACGGGATTGCTATTTGGGAACCAGGACCAAGAAATTGGTACCACCCACCAACTCCGAGAGCAAGCACAAGTAATAGCGCGATGGCACGGTTTCTCTTCACTCTTTTAGACACTCGCCTTCTGATTTCTGCAGTGTTAGTTACCTCTGCAGTTTTGATTGGTTGAGTCAAACTCTTCACGCGCTCAATTACCTGAGTTCCGATGCGAACATCTCCGCGAGGTGCTTTGCTCTTCTTTTGTGAACGGGCAGGCGGTAGCGGTAAATCTAAGTCAAGACTCAGTTGACGTCTACGCGGATCGATACCTTCTTGAATAGTACGCAGAACATTTAAAAGTTCACTCGCATCTTTGTATCTGTTATCCGGATTGGGGGAGGTGGCTTTGAGAATAACTTCATCTATATTTTCAGGAATGTCAGATTTGGTGAGCCGAGCACTTGGGACCCGCTCATTCACGTGCTTATATGCAATCTGAATTGGTGTTTGCCCCTCAAAGGGTTTCTTACCAGTTAGCAACTCGTAGAGGACTATTCCAAGTGAATAGATATCACTTCGTGCATCTGAAATACCTCGCTGAACCTGCTCGGGAGAGAGATATGAGACGCTGCCTAAAACGATGCTCGACTCAACAGTCTGTGTCGAGCCAAGCTGATCGCCACGAGCTAAGCCAAAGTCTGCGATTTTTACTCGACCATCTTTTGAAATCAATATATTTTCAGGCTTGATATCACGATGGATAATGCCTTGTGAGTGAGCAGCAGCAAGGGCGCTCACAACTGGGATGATGTACTGGAGAACTTCTTCAGCGGAAAGGGTTCCGCGCTCGAAAAGATAATCTCGCAAAGTGTTGCCGTCGATGTATTCCATAACAATAAATACGGCAGGGGAACCGCCTTCGTTCCAGCCTTGATCTTGAATAGAAACAACGTTTGGGTGATTTAGCGCCGCAGTTGCTTTTGCTTCTTTAATAAACCTGTTCACAAAATCTTCGTCATTAGCCAAATGTGGATGCATTACTTTCACTGCAACCAAGCGATCTAAGCGAAGATCCATCGCAACGTAGATGGATGCCATGCCTCCTGCCGCTACAAGTTTCTGCAATTGGTAGCGACCGTCGATAAGTTCTCCGGTTAGGTCAGACACACTTAAATTTTAGAGTTCTTCGCGCAAAGTGTGGCCTAGGGCGCGCCATCGATGGCGTAATCCGCGGCACTGGCGGTCTTTTCTTGGAAGAAATGCTCACTTTGGTCGATTAACCACTGTTCCAGAAAAGGTCTTACTTTTTCACCGTCACGAGTGATTACTCGCGCAATAGCTAGGTGAGGATCCATTTCAATCCATATTGAGCAAGCTATTCGCTCCCTAATGGCACTTTGGCCACTGCCAACCCCTTCAAGAATCAGAAAATCTGGAGATTCAAACTCGCACACGTGAGTGAAGTTATTTTCTTCCCAGTCATAGACTTTGTAACTTATTCGACCTGAACTCCAACCGTCAGTTATTTTTATCAAGCTGGCAGTCAGCGATTGAGTTAAAGCATCGCCCCATCCGTTGTATAGATCATCCATATGAATCACTCTTACGCAAGCGCCGCCGCGTTCAAGAGACTGGCTTAGTTGCTTTGCAAGAGTGGTTTTACCAGCCCCGGCAGGACCGTCGATTGTGAGAATTTTCGACCCAGGTGGAAGGGAATCTAGGTGCTTAAGCAGTGATGTCAGCATTTTTCTTAGCTTCGCGCAGCCAGCGCACCCATCCGCCGACAGCAAGTGCTACGAATAGCAAATATAAAATTGCGGTGAGGTAGAGCCCGCCACGCCAGTATTGATATGTGTAGACAGCGTCCACAACAAACCAGAGCGGCCACGCTTCATATTTTTGTTGCACCATCAAAACTTGAGCAACACAACTTCCTGCAAAACCAAAAGCATCAGTAAGTGATGCAGCAGCGCCAATGTGAAGAAGCACTGGATAGAGCGCAAACCAGGTGACGACGAATCCCGAGCCCCAGCGAACTTTAGATTTGCCCGTTAGGCGCGCTGGACGCGCTCCCTTTGGACCCCAACCAAACCATCCCCAGAACCCGCCGGCAATGAAGATAAATTGCAGCGCACCGCTTGCGTAGTACTTCTGCTCGAAGAAGAGAACTGCATAAAGCAGGCTCGAAACATTCCACCATGGCCACGTTGATCTAGGTCCAAAAATTCCAAGAGCAACTCCAACTACTGATGTCACAAAGGCAACAAGTTCGAGCAGCGTTAAGTCATATTTCCACGCAGTAAAAACTGTAGTCATGAGGAAAGAATTAAGAGAATGCATTTATAACCCCTTTCCAATTCGCATTACCGAACTGGTCTCACGGTCGACCTGAATTTCAGGTCCTCTCAGCCAATAAATCGGCTCCCGTTGGTGGAAACTTTAGCACGCCTCAATAGGAGAAGCTCTGCGTGAGGAGAAGAAAAGAAAATAATGAGAGGATTAGCCGTGTTGAAATTTGGCTATCTCGCAATGCTGCTCTTCACGGTAGCTGGCTCCTTTTGGCTTGAAATTGCTCTTAAAGTGCAGGTATTAAAACGAGTTAAGCGAGTGCTGCTTACCATTACACCCATCGCAATCATCTTTTTAGTTTGGGATTACTACGCCATAAAATCTGGTCATTGGTATTTCGACACAACTCAAATTCTGGGAATCTATCTTCCTGGTCGAATACCAGTTGAGGAATTTCTCTTTTTCATTATTGTTCCGCTGGCGGCAATCATGACTATAGAGGCAGTGCGAAGAGTTAACACTCATTGGAACGTAGGTGATGAGAAATGACCTATACGCAGATTGCACTTCTGGCGGTCGCTCTTGCAGTAATTTCTGACGGATTTCTGACGAGAAGTCGAATGTTGTTGCGAAAAAGTTTTTGGACGGCATATGCAATTATTTTACCTTTTCAACTTTTGACCAATTGGTGGCTCACTTCGCGAAACATCGTGATGTATTCACCGAGTGCGATTGCTGGCTGGCGCATTGCCAGCGCCCCTATTGAAGATCTTGCGTTTGGATTTGCTCTGGTATTGGGTATTTTACAACTTTGGAGTTATTGGGGACGAAAGATCTAACGCGCTTTTATCGCTCTGATGTAGGCCGGTAGGGCAACTTTTAGTCTGCGCCAGGTAGAAGTTTTAGCTCTAAAATTAAATATGTCATAACCGATGGCTTCAACTTCATCAACAATTCCACAATACAGTTCACTTGCTGCTTCGATACACGGACGACTTGATTCTTCCAACATTTCGATTCCACTTGCTGCTTCACGTTGTAATTGACGGACTCGTTCAATCTGAAACTTTAGAGCTTCAATAATCTTTGGCGTAACCACACGCGCATATAGATCTTCTCGAGTAACGCCAAATCGCGCAAGTTCATCAATCGGAATATAGATACGTCCGCGTTCTAGATCTTCACCAATATCTCGAATAAAGTTTGCAAGTTGGAATGCAATTCCGAGTTTCTTGGCTGATTCGTAGGCATCTTGCGAAAGGGCTCCAAGTACCGGCACCATTTGTAGGCCAATAACGGCGGCGCTTCCATAGACATATTTAAGAAGATCATCGTAAGTTGCATATTCTTTTACAGTTAAATCCATCTCCATTGACGCTAGAAATGCTTCGAAATATTCGATTGGGATTGAAAATCTCCGGGCAGTGTCGACAAGTGCGCGGCCAACTGGATCAGTACTTTCACCAGATTTGATATCTGAAATCGCTTGAGCGCCCCAACCTTTGAGCGCTGCTGCTTTTTCACTATCTGTTAAAGTCGACGCCAGATCATCAACAATTTCATCGGCGTATCTGGCAAATCCGTATAGAGCGTGAACGAACGGTCGCTTAGCTGCGGGCAGGAGCAAGGTAGCTAGATAATAAGTTTTTCCGTGCTGTGAATTAAGTTTTTTGCATTGGGAATACGAGGCAGCAAGTACTGGATCGGTGATTCCAGCAGCTTTTAGTTCACTCATGCGGGCGAGTCTACTTAAATTGTTTCTACTTCACGCCTAGTTCTCAATCTCTTGTTGAGAGTTTAACTTGAGATTTGACTGTGTTACCGCCCATTTTTCATTCAGAAAGCACTATCTTTTGCTCATTCCCTCCTGGCTTGCATCCAGACTGAAACTGCACGGGGTCGCAAACACCCCCGATACCAAAATCAGAAAGGTCCAGCATGCTCGATAGTTTCTTCAAAATAACTGAACGTGGTTCAACGATTGGCCGTGAAGTTCGAGGTGGATTTGTCACCTTCTTCACCATGGCATACATCGTTGCGCTTAACCCACTCATTCTCGGCGGCGCCGTGGATGGCAATCACAAGTTCCTCGGAGGATTCGATTCATTCGGAGCTAACTTGCCACTCATTGCCGCTGCGACTGCACTTGTCGCCGGCATATTAACAATCTTGATGGGTCTAGTCGCTAATTTCCCACTCGCCCTAGCAACAGGTCTTGGTCTTAATACATTCGTCGCATACGGCATCGCTTCACGCATGACCTGGGCAGATGCAATGGGACTTGTTGTACTTGAAGGTTTGATCATCACCGTTCTAGTTCTCACCGGATTCAGAACTGCAGTATTTAAGGCTGTCCCACAACAGCTCAAGTATGCAATCTCTGTTGGTATCGGGCTCTTCATTGCTCTGATTGGACTTGTTGACTCTGGTTTTGTACGCCGTACAGGAACTGGTCCAGTACCTGTTCAACTTGGCGATAATGGAAACCTTGTTGGTTGGCCAATTGTTGTATTCCTTGTTGGCTTAATTGTCATCATCACACTCATGGTACGTAAGACCAAGGGTGCAATTCTTATTGGAATTGTTTCTGCAACAGTTCTTGCCGTTGTTCTTGAGAAGGCTTACAAAATTGGCCCAAGCTTTATCTCTCCAACAAAGAGCAATCCAAAGGGCTGGGGACTCAATATCCCTTCAATTCCTCATAACATCACCGCGACTCCGCATTTTGACCTACTAGGTCATTTCAGCTTGCTTGGATCTTTCAAGCATGTTTCTGTAATTGCGGGAATCCTGCTTATCTTCACACTTTTGCTATCTGACTTCTTCGATACCGTTGGAACAGTTACTGCAATTGGTCATGAAGCTGGGCTGATCGGCGCAGATGGAGTTGTACCAAATAATGAGCGCGTTCTATTTGTTGACTCAATTGCTGCAGCCGCAGGTGGAGCTGCCGGCATATCCTCGAATACGTCATATATCGAATCTGCATCCGGAGTTGGCGAAGGCGCTCGTACAGGATTGGCATCTGTCGTAACAGGCATTTGCTTCCTATTGGCGACTTTCTTAGCACCTCTCGTTGCTGTCATTCCTTACGAGGCCGCAACGCCTGCACTTGTTATCGTCGGATTCTTGATGATGACACAAGTGAAAGATATTGATTGGGCAGATCTTGGAATTGCAATTCCAGCATTCTTAACCATCATCTTGATGCCTTTCACATATAGCATCTCGGTTGGTATTGGTGCTGGATTTGTATCACACGTAATCATTCGCTACGTACAGGGCCGCCGCAAGGAAGTACACCCACTTCTCTTGTTGGTTTCTGGCCTCTTCGTTGTGTACTTCTTGTCATCACCACTTAATGCGTGGATTGGCTAGTTGTAGTTGTAAACGTGTAAATGTTTGCAAAAAAGGCGCCGAGCAATCGGCGCCTTTTTTATTTCTTAAAGTGAAGGGCAGTTCTATTTAACTGGCCCTACGATTCTTTCTGCCGCAAGTCTTCCTGAAATCAATACCATCGGAACTCCGACACCAGGTTGCGTGCCAGAACCTGCGAATACAACATTCTCAAATCCGGCAGCCATGTTGGATGGCCTGAAGGGACCTGTTTGGAAAAATGTATGTGCACTTGCGAAGGGAGCGCCAGCCTCGAGCCCCATCTCCTTCCAATCTAGGGGAGTAGTAATTTGTTCGACTTCGATACTCTCACCAAATCCTGAATATCCGCGTGATTCCAATGTTTTGATCATTTCCTCACGGTAGCGAGACTTTTCCGTTCGCCAATCAATATCTGCAGTGAGGTTTGGGGTTGGAAAAAGAATGTAATAAGAACTCTTGCCTGCTGGTGCGAGAGTTGGATCATCGTGAGTTGGAACTGTTACCAAGACGCTTGGATCAGTCATTAAGGTTTTTTTATTGATTAATTCATCGAATACGCCGTCCCATGATTCGCCAAAGTGAATGTTGTGATGAGCAATATGTTCATAGCTCTTATTTGAACCCACCAACATCGTTACACATGAAGGGGAATACTTAAGTGTTGAGACTTTACGAGGTGTAGTACCTAATAGTTCTTTCCATGCGACAGGTAAGTCAGGATTTAGGATTAGTGCATCGCAGGTAATTCGCTCTCCGGTAGAGGTAATTACCGCTTTGGCACGGCCACCAGAGTGCTCAACACTCGTTACCGTGCTGTTGTATTTGAATACGACTCCGTGTTTCTCGGCAGCTGCAGCAAGGGCTCGAGGAACAGCGTGCATTCCACCACGTGGGAAAAAGACACCATTTACCGAATCCATATAAGCGATGACCGCATAGATTGCAAGGGCCTGTTGTGGACTAACACCTGCATACATGGCCTGAAAAGAATAGATTTTTTGAGTTCTAGGATCTTTCATGAATTGGCTAACTTTTGGAGCTAATTTTCTAAACCCACCAATTGCGACAAGTTTGGCTAAATTTGGAGTGAGCAAATTCAAAGGCGAGTCAATATTGCGATCAATGAAATCATTCATCTCGTATTTGTATAGCTTGGTTACAAAGTCAACATACTTGGCATATCCGGCCGCTTCTTCTGGCCCAATCACGTTACGAATTTCTTCTTGCATGCGGGCAGTATCAGCATGAACATCCATTTGCGATCCATCATGGAAAAATCCTCGATAAAGAGGGGAGACCGGGATGAGATCTAGCCAATCTTTGAGATCCTCGCCTACGCAGGCAAATGCATCGGCAATGAGATCTGGCATCGTAAGCACGGATGGTCCAGTATCAAATGCGTATCCATCTTTATTGAGTAAACCGTTTCGTCCGCCAGGAACTGATTCACGTTCCACGACGGTTACCTTGCGTCCAGCGCCCGCTAAGCGCAGCGCGGCACTGAGGCCGGCTAATCCTGCGCCAACAATCACGACATGATTGGTAGGGCCTGAAACTCGCTTTGCCATTATTTACTCCGTTTTGTAGCTACTGACGCCATATGTATTAAAAACGCTTTCGCGTCATCGGAAACTGCGCTATCTTCAAGTGCAGCTAGGGATTGAGTAGTTAATTTTTCAATGAGATCTTCAACAAATAAAGAAGCCCCAGAACTAGAAATTATTGTTCGCAGCTCTTCTACTTCCGAAAGACTTAAATCATTTTTCCCTAACAGCGCGTTAATGCGCTCTTTCTGCAACTCATTTGAACGCTCAAGTGTTGAAGCAATTAATACTGTGCGTTTGCCTTCGCGTAGGTCATCACCAGCTGGTTTTCCAGTTTGCGCTGGATCTCCAAAAACGCCAAGTAAGTCATCGCGAAGTTGAAAAGCTTCACCTAATGGAATTCCATAATTTGTGTACGTTTCAAGATTAGCGCGGGAGACAAGTGTTGCGCCGAAATGTAGAGGCCTTTCAATACTGTATTTACCAGATTTGAAACGGGCAACTTTGAGTGATCGTTCGATACTTTGGCTGGCGAGTGCTTGCTCGTAGACATCGAGATACTGCCCGGCCATTAGCTCAACGCGCATTTCATCATATACGGGAAGTGCGCCCATGATTGACTCTGAATTGAGCCCAGATTCATGTAGCGCCTTACTTGCCCAAACCAGTGCTAAATCACCCAGAAGAATTGCACTAGACACCCCAAATTGTTGGGCTGAACCCTTGAGTGATTCACGCGCGTGCAGTTGTTCAAAGAGTTTGTGTATTGAAGGAGCGCTGCGGCGCGTGTCAGAACCATCCATAACATCATCATGGATAAGTGCGCAGACATGAACTAGTTCAATAGACGCGATTGCGTTGATAGAAGTTTGGTCGAGCTGACCGCCATTGCCGACATAACCTGCCGCAGCAAAGAGGGGTCGAAACCGCTTCCCAGAGTCAATCAGAAAATTCTTTAACGACGAAGCCACGGGAATGAGTTCGCTACCAATCTCGATTAAGTATGCGTTTTCTCGGTCCACAAATTGTGCCAGGGAATTATTTATCGCCTCCCGGAGCGGTTCAACGCCAGATTCGAGCTTATAGTTCACGCGGTAAAGGTACCCTGAACCCCCTATGGATAATACGCAGGCCCCATCACTTTCTATTGAACTCTTCCCGCCGAAAGATGCGGCTGGCGAAGAGAAGCTGTGGGATGCGGTAGATCGACTTCGCGAAATACATCCCGACTTTGTTTCTGTGACCTATGGCGCAGGAGGAAGCACCCGCGATCGAACAATTCGCATTGCCTCAGAATTTAAATCTCGTACAGGAATATCGACTGTCGCCCACCTCACATGCGTCGGCTCTACCCGAGAAGAATTACTTTCCATTCTTGAGGGTTACATGGCCGCTGGAATTTCAAGCATTCTTGCATTACGAGGGGACCCCGTAGGAGGTCCGCGCGCACCGTGGCAGACTCAACAAGGTGGCTTTGATCATGCCGATCAATTAGTAGAACTTGCAATGGCGCATGGCGGATTCACGATTGGGGTGGCAGCGTTTCCAGATGGTCATCCAGCATCCGAAGGAAACTTTAGTAAAGATATTGACGCTCTGATTCGGAAGCAAGAGCTAGGGGCAACTTTTGCGACTACCCAATTCTTCTTTGAATTTGAGAAATACGAAGCGATGATTGATGGATTAAATAAGCGTGGATCTAACCTTCCAATTATCGCCGGCATTCTCCCCATTGGTAATTTAAAACAACTTAACCGAATGGCTGAGCTAGGGGGAACCCCAATTCCGGGATCAATTTTAAATATGTTTGCTGGTCGAGAAGATGACCCAGAAGCGGTTAGCGAGATTGGTATTGAGATCGCAACTGATCTTTCACAGAAACTTATTGATGCAGGAGCTCCCGGCTTACATTTCTATTCCATGAATACCGCACATGCGACTTTACGAGTTGTGAAGAATTTAGGAATTACTCGTGAACCGTAGTGAATTTTTCGACAAGTGGTCGTCACTTCATGGAGATACGCAAGTAAAAGGTATCGTCAAAGGTTGGCTCTCCATCTCATTTTTTATAGTTAAGCCACTTGCGATAATCAAACTATCGCCACATGTGCTTACTTTTGCTGGAGTTCTAGCGGCTGTCGGGACCTGGAAGTACGCGCATTCTATTTTAGGAATTTTGCTACTTGCATTCTCTCTTGTCTGCGATGGCATCGATGGCTCACTTGCAATGGTCAGAAAAGTTGATGGTGATTGGGGAGCGCTAACGGATTCTTTCGCTGATCGAATTTCCGAATTCTTCTGGGCGCTAGCTTTTTATGCGCTAGGCGCACCGATAATCATTATTGCGATTGCTTGGGTCGCAGCTGGTACCCAGGAATATGTACGCGCGAGAATGGGCGGTCTAGGGGCGAAAGCAATTACCGCGGTAACTATCGCTGAGCGACCTGTTCGGGCGGCCTTGCTATTTATTGCCATGGTAAGTCTGCAGACAAATTTTAACTTTGTCCCAAGAATGGCGTGGATGTGGATGATTATGCAGCTAATTAGTTTTGTTATTGTGTTTAATGATGGCTATGTGCGCTTGAGGTAGAGCCATCAACTTTACCGATCGCTTCTGCAACGAGTTCTGCGCTCATCCCCACTAGCGGAAGGCCTCCGCCCGGATGCGCCGATCCTCCAACACAATAGAGATTTTTAATTGGAGAGCGATTGGCTGCACGCAAGAAAGCTGCACGCGGACCATTGCTTGATGTGCCATAGATAGAACCACCAGGCGCACCAACACTTCGCTCTAGATCTGCAGGTGTTCGAAATTCCATTACATCTAAACGTTGCGAAACGTTTAGTCCAAGACGGTCTAGCTTTTCAATAATTTTACGAGCATACGCCTCCGGATTCTTATTCCAATCCCATCCTCCTTGTGGATCGTGTCTTGGCGCATTCACAAGGACAAACCATGCTTCTTGGTGGGAATGTTTGACCATTCCCGGATCTTGCGGTGAGCAGATATAGATTGTTGGATCCGCTACGGGGATGCCGGTAAATACGGATTCAAATTCACGATCATAGTCTTGTGGGAAATAGACGCTATGGTGGCTAAGAACTGGGGGAGCCTCACTTAACTTAGAATTATCAAGACCAAGAAGTAGCGAGAATCCGGCAAAGGATTTTTCAGCTCGAGCCAATTTCTTTCTTTCAGATTTTGCAGCCCTGACTTCTTTGCCTAACAAAGTGTTATAAACAATTTCAGCATCCGCGTTCGCAACAACCTTATCTGCATTGACTATCTCGCCTGAAGCCAACTTGATTCCAGTCGCCTCATTCTGCGTCACCAAGATTTTACTTACTGGGGAGTTAAAATAAATATCTACACCCAGTTCACGGCAGCGTCTTTCTAGCGCAGTTGATAGCGAACCTAGTCCACCTTTTAAATGCCAAGCTCCAAAAGTTGATTCTATAAACGCTATCGTCAGTAGGACCGCCGGTGCTTTCCGAGGATCTGACCCTGAATATGTTGCATAGCGATCGACGATCATCTGTAGGTAGGGGCTAGAAATATTATCGGCGGTGTAGTCTCGTAAGGATTTCCATGGCGCAATTGTCTTGAGATCCTTGAGGAAACCCTTTCTTTTGAGAAGTGAGATTATTGAAGGAAGTTCAGATTCGATGAATGGACCTCGAGATGCATCCCACATTCGTTCTGCTTTTTGCATGAGCATGTGCCATTCGTTGGCCGCTTGCTTTCCAAGCTTCGCCTCGATGGAATCGCATACTTTAGGAAGTGAGAGATTTGGAAAATCCAGACTGGTTCCATCTGCAAAGTGGTATGAGAATGCAGGGTCAACAGCTGCAAGCCCTACTTCTGCTTCAAAACGTTTCCCAGTGCGGATAAATAAGTCCCGATATACAGCCGGAAGAGTGAGGAGAGAAGGCCCGGTATCAAATGCGTAGTCTCCAATCCATTCAGTTCGGCATTTTCCACCAGCTTTATCTGAAGATTCATAAATCGCAACTGAATGACCAGATTTAGCCAAACGGGCAGCCGTAGCCAATCCACCAATTCCTGCCCCTATTACAACAATGTTAGCCACTTACGTTAAATGCCTTCCACGCCAAATTAAATTACCCGTTCTTTTTCTTCGCACCGATTCAATTATTAGTGCTACTAGAAGGAGTGTAGACAGAGGATGCATAAAAATATTTGCAGATCCACTCTTGGTTCGAATGGCCGCAACTGCATGGGAAAGTGAGCTAATGAGATAAGCCGCCCAGCCTATTGAATAGCCTGCTATCCCAAGGACTATCGGCAACACTTGAGTGCTAATAAGAAGTGCACACGCAAATAAAGTACCTAGTAGTCCACCAAAAGCGTTCCATAAAGACTTTGTATATCCCTCAATAAGTTGAGTCGCACTGTCATACATTCGGCACTCTGCAACGGCGCTACCTTCGGCTACCCCGCCCTTGAATCCAGCGGAGGTAAGAGTGCGCGCAAGCCGTAAATCATCCAAAACCTCACCTTTTATTGCACGGTGTCCCTCGACGGCCTTATAGGAAGAATTCTTTATGATAAAAAATTGACCGTTGGCTATTGTCATTGATGCAACCCCAGTTCGCTCAGCAAACCGAAGCGGCACCGAAGATAGCCACGACCATTGTAATAATGGCTGAATGAGTCGTTCAAGAAATGAGTATGCAAGCTGTCTAGGATAAGGAGAAATAAAATCCCAGCCCAATTCATTCATGCGAATGATGCTAGATGAAATGGCAAGAGGTTGAAGTCGAACATCTGCGTCAAGAAAAACTAAGTATTCACTGTCAACTGATTGCGCCATCTGCCAACATGCCCAATTCTTCCCCAACCAACCTTCAGGCGGTACTTTTCCGTCGAGGCTGGGTACGTGTTGAGCTTCAAGTAAGGTAGCAGTTTCATCTTTGCTGCCATCGTTGAGCACAACTAGCTTCCAACTCGTTAAATTGGCGCTCTCGCGCACAGATGAAATTACGCCAACGACATTCTTCTCTTCATCGCGCATGGGTATAAGTACTGCCACCGACTGTCTAATTATCTTTTCACTTTGTGGCTTCACAATTCGCATAGTAAAAGCGTTGATAATCGTGATAAAGGTTCCAATCGAAACCAGGGTAAAAAGAAGACTCATTTTTAGAATTGATCCGGCCTGCCCAGTCGGGATGCGAGGAGATAAAAAATGAGAAGAATGGTGAATGGAATCCCACCCATGATGGCAACCCCAGGAGTATGGAAGAAGAATATATTTCCAATAATCCCAGAAATAACAGTCCAGAGGAGAAATAAATCAACCAGTGCAGTGGATGCTCCGACTTTACGTCTTTCTTTTGGTAAAACTCGGTGCAGTATCGCTATTAGTGCCATTCCGCCTAGAAGCCATCCGACTGCATTTGAAAGTGGAATTGTCGGCTCAAGTGGAACGTGTTGGTTAACAGCTTTCCAACTCCACCGACCAGCAGAGACCATTTGAGGATCTACAAAAAAATCCCACACCATCAGCCCGACTCCACCGATGAGAAATGCCCAGCTTGAAGAAATTTTTCTTGCAACAATTAACATCGGATGAGCCATCATCACCCATGCAAATGGCACTACAAAGGGAACGTCATAAATCGCAATACCCAAGGTTGGTGAGTACTGGTACTCGCCAAATGGCCAACCAGTACGACTTCCTATTTCTTCGATGGCAAGTGCAAAGGCGAAGGTAATTGTTAAATACAGAAATAAATATTTAAATCCGTACGAATAAAAAGCATGCGTTAATATCGCAAGAGCGCCCGCATATACAAATAGTAGAGTCACTATTCGCAATAACCCGCCATGTACGAGCGGATAGAGAATTTGAAGTCCAACTGTGACAGCGAATAATGAGTATGCAAATATCGATTGTTTATTCGTCATGCCGCGTCGGCGTCGTCCCGCTGGCCTGTATTGACGAATCGACATACCTTTATTCTGCCTTATGGCCTGACTAAATGCTTCCTCTTTCTTCGATCAAGGCAAAGCGTGCGAAGAGTTCTTCTGAATACCAGCGATGTTGAGCGGTAGCTTCAATGGCTTGCGCGTGCGCCGTGCTTTTATAGGCGAAGGAGCGAAGGGCTGATGCATCAGACCAAATGGAGAGAGTGCCTTGTAAACCTATTGGTGCTTCGCCTATCCCGATTGCCCGAATGAGTCCTTCTTGAGAATGCAGGGCGCTGGTAACCGGTGGGACAGCTCTCCAAAAGAGGAGATTCTTCTTCCACTTGATTCGGGCTCGAGTGATGGCCACTATCTTCGAATTTACTTCTGAAAATTCGGTAACTACAAATGGATTAGTTCCACTCCAAGCCCCGTGACTACTAATCGGCTGCAGAAGAAGTCGAAGTTCAGAGCTTGCAATTTTCTTCCATAATTTAATAACAAACGAGGAGTCCAGCGCAGCTGGGTCGCTCCCAACAAGAATGAGCCCCCACACCAAAGGATTGGCGTCCGATGGCGTAAATCTTTCTCCGGTACCCGTCCCAAGAGATTTAAAAAAAGTGACGCCCTGGATGCGACGTATGAGAAAACGATCAAAGGCCATATGGAGAAGTGCAATTGCAATTGAGCTACGACGTATTTTCCATAGATAAACGACCGTCACCTTTTTGCCTGCTTTGTTGTAAATATGATTTCCTCTATCACTTTTTCTGGGTTGTCCCACATCGGTGCATGACCTGACTTTTCGATTCGAACCCACTTTGAATGCAAGGGAGCTAGAGATCGTTCTTGACTCGACTTTTCCGGAAGAGTGTTATCGCTATCGCCAAAAATAACGGTGACTGGAATTTGCGCTGAAATCTCTTTATCAAAGCGAAGAGATAAAAGCGCATCCCACGCTGGGTAGTAGCCAGATGCACTACCCATTGCTTTTACGGCGTCGAGAAGAATCTGCATCGGCAATTCTTTCCAGAGTGGGCTCACTTTTGAAAACCCAACTTTTCGAGCCCATTCAAAGTGCATGAAATACGGTGCGATTGGATACGTAGCATTGGCTAAAGTTTTGGACAAATCTCCAATCGGAAGTCTGCGATTTGCTGGAGCTAGCCACAACCCTGCGGGGGCAACTCCAACGACGGAAAGAACACGATCACTGTGCTCTGCTGCAATGTCGAGAGCTACCCATCCACCTAAAGAATTTCCAACTACGTGAAATTGAGATACTTGATGATTATCTAATTCACGGATAACAATTTCAGCAAGTGAGTGAGGATCCATTTCTTGCCCTTTTACTAAAGGGCTGTGACCGTGACCGGGAAGGTCGATAAGTATGACTCGGTACTGTTTAGCAAGTTCGGGGACGACCAAACTCCATGCAGTGGATGCAGAACCCATGCCATGGATCAATACAAGAGGTTCACCGTTACCGTAACTTCTAGACCAAAGCTGAGACATTAATCGCCAACGATCATCTCTCGGGCGCTAGTTACCGATAACAGTTGAGCATACGTTGTTGGAAATACTGCGTGAGGGTGACCTGCCGCCGCCCAGACTACGTCGTAATCAGCAAGCGCTTTGTCTATAACTATCGTTGCAGAATTAACCCAGCCAACAGGAGATACGCCTCCGATACTGAAACCAGATGATTCCTTTACAAAATCAGCATCTGCTCGGTGCAATTTCTCGACACCAAGCTCTTTGGCAACTAGTTCAGTATTTACTCTATGCCGCCCACTTGTGATAACGAGTAGGGGAGAGCCATCGGGTAATTTAAATACAATGGATGAAGCAACTTGACCTACAAGAATTCCTAGTCCATCAGCTGCCTCTTGAGCACTGCGTGCTGAATCTGATAGGTGCACTACATCTCCACCAATTCCAAGTTCCTTGAGGCGAGCAACCACACGCAAGACATTGGTATTTTCCAGAGACATATCTGAAATTTACCCTACAAATTAAAAAGGCCCCCGATAAATCGGGGGCCTTTCCCTCACGGAGAGATGAGGCTTAAATCGCCTCCTCTGCGTCCACTTTACGCAAGTGGGCGAATCCCATTAAGGCAAGTATTAGGAAGAGCAATCCACCCGCGAATGCAGCAACTGCCGAGTACATTGCAATCTGACCTAATTGCCAGAAGGCGTATGCATTAAGAAGCATTCCACGAAGGGATGTTCCTCTAAATACGGTTTCAACAGTCTTTGATGAGGCTGCAGCTGCAGCTTGGGCTGCAGGGTCATTAGGCGTTGCAACAAGTGCGGCCTGAGCTTCCCTGTCCTTGCCGGAGGCAGCAGCGTAAGTTGGCATCAAAGAAAGATGGAAGCCAAGGTAGTGATCGGCATACATTTGTGCTTCTTTACCAGTAGTGAGAACTTTTCCACCATGTTGGGCAAAGAATGTTGTGACATCAGCCGACTCTTTTGGATTATGGGTAACAGTTGGAAAGTCAATCTTCTGTGCCGAGAGTTGGTCAGACACAGATTGATTTGCGAAGGTATAACCCCACTGCACGAGGCCACCGGCTACAAAAAGAAAGACTGCAAGCATTAATCCCAAAATACTTGTGATTTTATCGAACGTTTTTCTGCTCATTTTTAAATCTCTATTCTCTCCGAATAATGTAGAAGCAAAATTTGGAGTAATTTCGCTTCACACGTAGTTAACTGCAGGCAGCTAAGGCGCGCTTCATATTCGGTGAGTGCTAGCACCAAGATCAACTAAGTGGGTGCTAGCCCTTAGAGGCAGGTCACAAAGTGAACCGCAAGGATTTTAACTCTAAAGAATTCTATTAATCTTTATGGTGGTTGCAGTAAGACTTTCCATCTGGGCCAATTTCTAGGTGGCTACAAGGAACCCCAAGTTTTTCAAAGGATTTATCGCCAAATTGCGTACGGTAGGCAAGTGCGAGGAGAACTCGAAAATTAGTATCTCCATCAGCCTTGATGCTAAATGCCCGAGCCATCCGTGAAATAGTATTTTCAATTACTTTTTCAGTGTGAGCAGTTTGGCGAGCAATTGCAGCATTTGATAAGCCATCACACATGTGTTCTGCAACAAGGTGTTCAAAAGGCGTTAGGTCTCTAGTCAGAATTCGAACATCCATCAGACTCTCCGATCGTCAGGTTGGGAAGTTATTACTACTCCCTTTTCTCTACCTTCTCTATTCTAGCCTTCCTCTTCTTAATAAAGAATAGAAAAGGGAGCTCCTCTACATAAAATGTAGAAAGGAACTCCCAGTCTAAAACGTACCGCTACTTACCTTGCTGTCAGCACTGAGATTAAATGCTGATCTCTTCTGAGCCTGAAGGCTCTCCACCTTCGAGATCGGTTACATCGCTATCTGAGTTCATAACTGTCATATCAGTGAGCATCGTGTGAAGAATCCAACCTATTGCTGCTCCCAAGAATTGAGCTCCGATAAAACGCAATATGGAAGCGGGTGCTATGCCTGCTGGTGATTGAGTAAAGATACGACCAATCGT
The DNA here is from genome assembly GCA_903907665.1 of uncultured Actinomycetes bacterium. The sequence goes on from CAIVOW010000042.1 coordinate 33,208, forward strand.
TGCTGCGGGATTGGCGAACGTTGTGGATGAAGTAAAGAAATATGCTGAGAAAATCCAGAGTGGTGCAAACAGAGCAACTTTATTTGCGTTATTTGCGTTTCTTAAAATCACCCAGACAAGACCTGCGGTAGCAACAACTTCACTCACCATCAGAACGCTGTTTGTACGAGCCGCAGTTGATACTGCGTAAATATGAGCCCCGTACATCGCATTCGCTAGAAATGCACCTGAGATTGCTCCTGCTACTTGAACCACGATATATGAGATGGATGTCAGAGCATCTACTTTTTTAGAGAGTAAAAGGGCTAAAGTCACTGCTGGGTTGTAGTGGGCGCCACTAATTTTTGCACCGAGGCGAATGATAATTGCCAGCATCGCAGTTGCTGCAAACGCATTAATGATCAGCCCAACAGCAGCATCCTGAGTCGTTCCTGCTGCCATGTATCCGGCTCCGAGAATTGCGGAAACGAGCAAGCCCGTTCCTATGAATTCCATAACGAGTGCTTTTATCTTCATCTATATTCTCCTATTTTTTAACGTGCACGAGTGGTTAAGCAAAAAACCATGTTCGGATAAGTGTAAATGCTGCAATGGTGAATAACAGGTAGGCGAAGGTAATTCGAAGTATTCGAGCGTTAGCTCGTGAGGCGTAATGAGAAGCTATTGCCGAGACGATGATGGCCATAGCGCCCATCAAAATCGGGGTATGCCACTTCACTTGCGACCAGACCGAGTGGTGAGCGATAAATGACGTAAGGCAATTTAAGGTGATGATGAGAAGTGATGTACCTGCTGCCTTCATCTGAGGTGTGTGATAAAAAAGTACTAAAACTGGTATTGCTAAGAATCCGCCACCAATTCCAAAGATTCCAGTCATGGCTCCAATGATCAGTGAAGTAGAAATGAGAGCGATGGGCTTCATTCTCTTTTCAGGGCGATCTTTTACTGGTCCACGCAACATGGAGAATCCAGCAACAATCATGACTCCAGCGAATCCGGAAAGAATGGTCACATCGGATAAGTGTTTTGCCAAAGATGCACCACCGACATTGGAGATAAAGCCAATGCCCCAGACTGAAAGGGCCTCGCGGAAAAGGACATCGCCTGATTTAAGTTTGGGAATGACACCTGCCAGGGCCGCGAGAAAGACCACGGCAAGCGCAGCTGTTGTTGCCTGGGTCGGAGTGAAATCAAAGATATAGAGCAAAATTGGTACTGAGAGCATTGCTCCGCCAGCCCCAACAAATCCAAGGACCGCCCCTATAAAGGCTCCACAGAGTAGGGCGAGAATCATGGGCTTATCTTCCCATTCTTTCGCCTTCTTCCACGGGTTGCGGCTGTCGGTAGGGATGGTTATCTTTCGAACATATGTTCGAACAACCTGCTTCCAATCCGCCCACCCATCTGGCCGAGGGCTCAATCCCGGCTGTTCTGGCCCCCCAAGGTGAACCCATCGAATTCATCTACAAGGGTCATCGTTTTCATATTCACAACATCCTCTCTCGGTGGCAAGAATCTGGAGGATGGTGGAATCGGATTAGCGATGGCAATCTTCATGACTCCGTACATAAATCTGCTCATCTAGAACAGTCGATCTTCAATGACGGTGGACGCGCCATTTGGCGAGTGGAGGCTGCCCCCGTAGGTGCGCTCGCTACCTTCGAGATTGAACTCGATGAACTTACTGGCAAGTGGATCATTCGCCCCACCTCGCGCCCGGCTTGAGTCTGGTTATGTTCACACATCTTCATGTAGCAAGTGGCTACTCATTTAAATACGGCACAGCTACTGCTGCGCAATTAGTGGAGCGAGCTGCGCAATATGAAATGAAGGCTCTTGCTCTCACTGATCGCGATGGCATGGCTGGTGCAATTCGCTTTATTCAAGAATGCGAATCACACGGAATAGCTCCGATCTTGGGAGTTAACCTCAGCTTTCTTCAGAAAAAATATCGCATCACTCTTCTAGCTCAAGCAGGATCTCTACCTGCTCTCTATCGCTTAGTGAGCGCTGTCAATCGCGACGGAGGAAGTGAGAAAGTTCTAACTTTTGAAACACTCGAAAAGTTCTCTGAATATTCTTCTCAGCTATTGGCTCTTCACGGCGCAGATTCACATCTTGCAGAAACTATTGCATCCCGCCGCGAAGAATCTGCGTTGTCAATCTTTAACTCCACCAGAGAACTTTTTGCAGAGCAAGCCCTCGAGATAACCTCACATCGCGCAAAAGGTGATGGCCCTTTCTCAACAACGTATGGAGCTAAACTCTTAGGTTTTGCTAGACAACACGATATCCCTACAGTTTTAAGTAACGCAGTTCGGATGTTGGATCGCAATGATGGTCCTGTTGCCGATGTTTTGGATTCGGCGCGTTTACTTGTTCCTCTTCACCAACGCCATATTGAACGCAGTAACTCTGAGGCATATCTCAAAAATGATAGTGAGATGAGATTGATTGCTGATGAAGTAGCGCGTGCTGCAGGGGAGTTAAATGGCAGAACAATTTTGCGCACAACAGAAGAGTGGGCCCAGCGCGCAATTCTTTCTCCTCGTCGCGATGTAGGAATAGGTTCGATTCATCTGCCAGAACCATCCATTCTTGGCGCTCAGCGCCACGAAGAACTCGCCGATCAGCTCCGCCGCCGTAGTGAATCTGGACTCCATCGGTATAGCGGAGCCCTTTCGGTTCAAGCCGCACAAAGGTTAGAAGAAGAGTTAGCGACTGTTCGCTCACTTGGTTATGAATCCTATTTTCTTGCTGTTGCAGATATCACCGATATCGCGCGCGCCAAAGGAATCAGAGTTGCGGCACGTGGAAGTGGGGCAGGTTCACTGATCTGTTACCTCCTGGGCATCTCTGGCGTTGAGCCGATGAGTCAGGGCCTCTTGATGGAACGCTTCTGTTCACCTTTACGCAATGAGTTACCTGACATTGATATCGATGTCGAGTCTGCAAGACGTCTAGAAGTTTACGATGCAATTTTTCAACGCTTCGGTCCAGAGAGGACAGCAACCGTGGCGATGGTAGAGACGTATCGGGCTCGGCATGCGATTCGAGATGTAGGCGCCGCTTTAGGAATCTCTCCGATGGAGATTGACCTTATCGCTAAGTCTTTGCCTCATATTCGAGCACGCAATATTGGTAAAGCACTAGAAAACTTACCTGAATTAAAAAATCTCAAACTTGATACACCTTTGATGAAAGCGGCGATTCATCTAGCTGGGCGCCTAGATGGTCTGCCTCGACATCTTTCGATGCATCCCTGCGCAGTCTTGCTTTCCGATAATAAACTTTTCGATATCGCCCCTACAGAGATAAATGCTAGTGGATATACGATGGTGCAATTTGATAAAGATGATGTCGAGGCAATCGGCCTACTGAAGCTCGATGTTCTTGGAGTTCGAATGCAATCTGCAATTTCATATTCACTTCAAGAAATTGAGAGGCTAGAAGGTAAGCGCATAGATATTGACACGATTCCTCTGGATGATCCTGCAACATTTGATTTAATTAAATCAACAAGAACGCTAGGCCTCTTTCAGATTGAAAGTCCAGGCCAGCGAGAGCTCGTAGGAAAGCTAGCTCCGCAAACATTTACTGATTTGATTATCGATATCTCTCTCTTTCGTCCTGGCCCGGTAAAGAGCGACATGATTTCCCCTTTCATCAATACCCGCCATGGCTTTCGGAGCAAGCCAGTCATCCATCCAGATTTAGATGAGATATTGCATGAAACAGAAGGCGTCGTTGTTTTTCACGAGCAAGTCATTCGGATTATTGCTGTGATGACAGGAGTTTCACTTGCTGAAGCAGATGAAAAGCGGCGCAGACTTGGAACATTTGAAAGTCAGCAAGAAGTCTGCGATTGGTTCTATCCAGCAGCGATTTCGCAAGGATATGAACTTTCACTCGTCACCTACGTGTGGGAAATTTTGCGTGCTTTTGCCTCTTTTGGTTTCTGTAAAGCCCATGCTGCTGCATTTGCTCTTCCTACCTATCAATCTGCATGGCTTAAGAGTCATCACACAGCTGCTTTTTTAGCTGGAGTTCTTACCCACGATCCTGGCATGTATCCCCGCCGAGTTATTCTTGATGAAGCTCGCCAATGGGGAATCAAAATTGAACCTATCGATATCAATATCTCCGACAGGGGTTATCGGGTTGAGAAAGTAGGGGGAGCAGCAAGAACTCCATATAGGGCTCCCAATACTGCGAGTACGGGGCCGAAGCTGGCTCTTCCCGATGCCCGTGGCTATGCAATTCGAATTGGGCTCTCTGATCTTCAAGGAATAAACGATAAGGAGATTGATTCTATTTTGTTGCATAGACCTTATGTTGATCTTGCCGATTTTGTTCACCGATCTGGGGCATCTGCGCCGACAACGGAGGGCCTACTTCTTGTTGGTGCTTTTGATTCACTTTATTTAAAAGGGACAGAAAAGAGGGTAAACCGCAGAGATTTACTACTGCACCTTCATGACTTAGATAAATTTTCACGGGGAAAATCTTTTGGTAAGAAGGGTGTAGGGCAGATGGCGTTACAACTACTTCCTTCAACCCTAGAAGTAAGTGGGCTGCCAGATCTCACGCCATCAGAACGTATGCAGCATGAAGTTAATCTGACCGGGATGGATATCTCTCACCACATGATGGAGTTCTACGGAGAATTCCTCAACTCCGTTGGGGCAATTAGATCATCTGAGTTAATACACCAACGCTCTGGCGCAACGGTACTTGTCGCTGGCGTAAAAGTCGCACTTCAAACTCCACCTGTACGTTCAGGGCGACGAGTAATGTTCTTAACCATTGATGATGGATATGGCTGCAACGATGTAACTTTCTTTGAAGATGCCCAAGGTGATTACGCAAGCTTGCTCTATCACTCATGGCTCTTTCTCGTCCGCGGAGTTGTACGTAAGACAGGGCCTCGTGGTATTTCTCTAAGGGCTCAATCCGCGTGGGAGTTAGGTGACTCGTATTCAAAGTGGCGTAACCTTTCACGAATGAAGGTGGGGGATACGCCGTGAGCAACCGTGAGCAACCGTGAGCAACCGTGAGCAACCGTGAGTATTGAATCGACCTCTTCTGAAATTTTTTCCACCATTCTCCATATTGATATGGATGCCTTTTATGCATCTGTTGCAGAGCGTGATGATCCGACACTGCGAGGAAAAGAAGTAGTTGTTGGCGCAGGTGCACGTGGAGTTGTGTTGTCAGCAAACTATGCAGCACGAAAGCTAGGCATTCGAGCGGCCATGCCAGTGAGTAGAGCGCAGAGACTGGCGCCTAGAGCAATCTTTGTACAGCCCGACCATGCCCGATATAGCGAAGTTTCTTCGCATGTTATGGAAATCTTTCATTCCTACACACCGCTAGTCGAGCCGCTATCGCTGGACGAAGCTTTTCTTGATGTGACTGGATCAAAAAGACTCAAAGGTAGTGGTCGAGAAATTGGTGCCAAAATTCGAGAAGAGATATTTAAGAGTCAAGGTATAACCTGTTCGGCTGGAATTGCTTCAACAAAGTTCATCGCAAAACTTGCCTCGCAGCATTGCAAACCTAATGGATTACTGGAGATTGCACCTGATCGTGTTCTTGAATTTCTTCACCCACTTCCAGTAAGTGCCATTTGGGGAGTAGGGCCAAAGACTAATGAGGAATTGCAACGATTAGGTTTACGCATAGTTGCAGATATTGCGCAGACTCCTCGGTCAACGCTCATTCGAGCACTTGGCGAAGGGACTGGTGCTTCGTTATATGAATTGGCCTGGGGCCGGGACTATCGAGATGTGACACCTGATGAACCTGATAAAAGTATTAGTGCCGCTGAAACTTTTGCAGAGGACCTAGATGACCCCCATGAAATTTTGCGAGAGTTTTTACGACTCATTGAAAAAGCCACAGGGCGAATGCGCAGTCGAAATCTTTGCGCCCAAACTATCTCCATCAAAGTTCGCTTTGCTGATTTCAAAACCATAACCCGTTCCAAAACTCTCGAGCTTCCAGTTGCGGGAGTCCAGGAGAGTTATGAGGTTGTGAAAAAACTCTATCTGGGGCTCAAACTGGATCGGGCTCGATTGAGACTGGTCGGGGTGGCTCTAGAAAATCTCATTAATCAGTCAGATGCCCCTCAGCAATTACAGCTCGGTGAGCGTGAAAAGGGCTGGCGAGAGGCCACGGAGGCGATAGATAGAGCAACTGCTCGTTTTGGTACGGGGAGTGTCCGGCCGGCTCGGCTGGTAGACCCCGACGACCTGTCCTATTCTTAGCCTGTGCCACTATCTGAACACGAACGCAAACTCTTAGCTGAGATGGAAGCTGCCTTAGAGCAGGATGATCCACGCCTTGTTTCTACGCTGAGTGGAAAAATCCGCTCACGCCAGGGCGGCCGAGTTGTCGGAGGATTGATTGCACTGTTTGCTGGAATGGCAATTGTTCTTGCAGGATTGATTGCAAAAGTTCCTGTAGTTGGAATCGTTGGCTTTGTTATTGCACTCGTTGGTGCTTTTCTTATTATCTCCAATTTTTCAAGAGGGAAACTTAAGAGCGCTGCCTCATCTGCAGGTTCCATGGGTTCTAAAAATAGAAAAGGTTGGGGCGATCGCTTAGAAGATCGCTGGGATCGTCGTAATTTCGAAGGCTGATTAACGCATAAAAAGAATTGTTAATCTGCGGGTCGTAACATAAAGGCCTAATACGATCATCACTACAAAATAAAGTATGTGTGGGATGAGTGATGTATTAAAAATACCTAGCGAAACTGATCGAATTAAAGTAACGCCATGCCAAAGCGGTAGCGCTTTTATAAAAGCTTGCAGCCAACCCGGATAAATACTCAATGGATAGAATGATCCTGAGAAAAGAAACATCGGAAGTAAAACGACATTGATGATGTTCATTTGTTCAAAGGATTTCATGTAGGTCGTAATTGCCATTCCGATTGAGGCAAACCCAAATGAAATAAGCACTGCGCATGGAATTGCTAGTAGGGCCCAGGGAGTTGTTACTAACCCAAGGCCACCAATAATTGACATAAAGGCAATTGCATATGCAAGTCCTCGCAAAAGTGCCCACCCAATTTCACCTAGAGCAACGTCCATAGGTCCAAGTGAGGTTGCAAGCATTCCTTGATAAATTCCGTCAAATCTCATTTTAAAAAACACATTCCACGTAGCATCATAAATTGCCCCATTCATCGCACTCGTTGCAAGGAGCGCCGGTGCTATAAATGCCGCATATGAAACAGACTGACCAGGGGCAACCTCAATTGTGCCAATGAGTTTTCCAACGCCATATCCGAAAGAAAAGAGATACAACACTGGTTCTAGGAATCCTGTGGCAACCACAATCCATGCTGAAGATCTAAAAGCTAGATAGGCGCGTTGAATCACTGCGCGTGAGCGACCTGAGTAAACCGATTCGCCCAGACGACCAATTCGGGCTTCAGCGAAGGCAACTGCTGCAGTAGTGATCATTTTGTTAACCGGTATTCAAAACGATTAAAGGACCAGAGCAGGCCGATGACAAGCATGACAAAGAGATAAAGAAAGTGAATTGCGAGCATAGTGATAGAAATGTGGTGGCCATAGCTGACCCAACGTCCTAATTCCGTTGAGTGCCAGAGCGGAGAAATCCAACCAATGGCTTGAAGTGGAATTGGCATTGAAGAAAGCGGATAGAAAGTCCCAGAGAAGAGAAATAATGGCATTATTAAAAGTCTTCCCATTAAGTTTAAGAATAAGTCATCGTTTACAACTGCAGCAGCTGCTCCCATCATGACCGCGCCAAAGCATGCCGCAGCGAATAGAGATGTGAGCATCATTGGCCATGCGCTACCAGGATGAATCGCGCCGAACCCGACGAGCACCGCAAAGTAAATAACCACTGACAGGATAGTTCTAACCATTGAGGCAAAATAAGTTCCAAGTGCAATCTTGCGCCCATCCAATGGCGTCGCGTTCATAGCAAAATAAGTCTTCTCCCATTTAAATCCTTGCAGTACGGGGAACGTTACCTCGCCCATAAAATCTTGAATTGCGACGGCGGCGAGTAGAGCTGGTGCCAAAAAGACTATGTATTTCACGCCATCTATTCCAGCGCTACCGGCTTTGGTATTGATGAAAGAACCCACGCCGATTCCAAGTGATACTAAGTAGAAAAATGGATTTAAAAGGGAGCTTGTCAGCAAAGCATATTTAAAGCGCATCATGGTGCGAAGTCGCACTTCTATTACATATTGTGTCCCGCGGCGAATCGCTTTTTCGGTATCAATGAGTTCGAGAGAACCCATTCGAGAGTCATTACTCATCTATTTATTCAACCAAACTACGACCAGTTAGGCGTAGGAAGACGTCTTCAAGGGAGCTTCTGCGAACCAATGATGTAACGGGATGGAGGCCACTTTTTCGAATTTCCTCTAGGAGTTTTTCTGCATCATCTGCATACATAAGAATTCGATCAGGAAGCACTTCGATGCGTTCACACATTCCCCGTAGCTGTTGCGAAACCATTGCATTTCGCTCAGAACCAAATCGAACTTCGAGAACTTCTTTCGTTGAATATTTTTTGATCAATCCCGTAGGAGAATCTTCAGCCATGATTGAACCTTTATCCATCACCATTAGCCGATCGCAGAGTTGCTCCGCTTCATCCATGTAATGAGTGGTTAATAAAAGAGTGACGCCTTGTTCTTTCAAACGGAAAAGACGATCCCATAAAATATGTCGAGCCTGTGGGTCTAATCCTGTAGTTGGTTCATCCAGCATAAGAATTTCGGGTTCACTTATAAGCGCGCGAGCAATAGTTAATCGTCGCTTCATACCACCGCTGAGAGCTTCAACTTTTACATCTCGCTTTTCAGTTAATTGCGCAAAATCAAGAAGTTCTTCAATTTTTGCGCGGATGAATTTTCGAGGTAATCCGAAGTAGCGTCCATAAATGTAGAGGTTGTCACTAACTGAAAGAGCTTGATCGAGATTATCTTGCTGTGGAACGACTCCAAGGTGCGCACGAATTTCTGGACCTCGCTCAGCAGGATCTTTGCCAAGAATGGTGATATCACCTGAAGTGCGAGTCAGGGTGGCGGCAATAATGCGCATAGTTGTTGATTTACCGGCGCCATTTGGGCCAAGAAAGCCAAAAGATTCTCCGCGATGAACTGTGAAATCGATGCCATTTACCGCGGCGAAATCCCCGTACTTCTTTACAAGGCCCCGGGCCTCGATCAATTTTTCTGGGGTCTGATTACTCACGCCTAAAGCGTAATGGCGCTCAGTTTCTATTGGGCGCACGGAGGCGTTTTCAAAAAAGGCGAGAAAGGCAAGAAAGGCAAGAAAGGCGAGAAAGGGGTGGCTGGGGGCTCAAATGGGAGAAATGTGGCAGAAGGTGGTTGATTTTGGGGGAAAGTGGAGTAAAGTGGTGCATGAAGTGAAAATCGGGGGATTTGAGCTTCATTACTAGCTTGAGATTGAGCCGAAAGTGTCATGAAGGGGAGGTGGCTGACGTGTTTTTGGGTACTCATGAACCAAAACTTGATGAAAAAGGCCGCATCATCCTTCCTGCTCGTTTTCGAGATGAATTAGCTAAAGGTTTAGTTGTCACCAAAGGGCAAGAACGTTGCCTCTACGTTTTTCCAGCAAAAGAGTTCACCTCCATCACTGAGCGCCTGCGCCAAGCTCCCGTCACCGAGAAAGCAGCACGCGATTACATGCGCGTTATGTTCGCCGGCGCTCATGATGAAGTTCCTGATAAGCAAGGACGCGTTTCAATCCCTGCAGGGCTTCGCACCTATGCAGGTTTGGAAAAAGAGTGCGTAGTAATTGGCGCTAATACTCGACTAGAAATTTGGGATTCACATTCTTGGAATGAATATCTTGCTGACCGCGAGAAGGGTTTCGCGGATGTATCAACGGAGGTGCTACCGGGCCTCTTTTAAGTAATAAAAATTTATTGGTTCTTCATTTAGGCCATCGTCGACTTTAACGCAAAGCGACGCCACTTCCCCGGCGCCGCTACCCCCAATCGCACTACAGCAGATCAGTGGTGGCGAATTCCGTCAGTCGGCGGTGACCTAGGTGCAGAAACAAGATTAGCTAAATGAACTTTTAGTTGAGAGTGAAAGGGGGAAGTAATGAAAGAGTTGCGACATATTCCAGTAGCACTTGATCGTTGTATCGACTTACTTTCACCTTCCATCGAGAAGGCCCTTTCTGCCCGCGGTACTGCTGTAATTATTGATGCAACGCTCGGGCTTGGTGGTCATACGCGAGCTTTATTGGCAAAGTATGCAGAACTTCGAATCATTGGTTTTGACCGAGATGCATCTGCTATCGCAATTGCAACTGAAAATACCGCACCTTTTACCGACCGCTTAACAATTGTCCATGCTGTTTATGACCAGATTCCAGAAGCCTTAGAAAATTTTGGTATCGCACATGTTGACGGAGCGCTTTTTGATTTAGGTGTTTCTTCTATGCAGTTAGATGAGGCTGAGCGCGGATTCGCTTATTCGCAAGATGCACCTCTAGATATGCGCATGGACCAAAGTCAAGGAATGACAGCAAAAGACGTTCTTTATACATATGAGCGTAAAGCCCTTATTCACATTCTTCGCGCATACGGAGATGAGAAATTTGCCCCACGTATTGTTGACAACATTATTGATGCGAGAGAAACCAATCGCCTAAATAGCACCAAGCAACTTGCTGAACTCGTAAAAGAAAGTATTCCGGCTCCAGCTCGCCGAACAGGTGGGAACCCTGCGAAGCGAACTTTCCAAGCGCTGAGAATTGAAGTAAATCAAGAGTTAGTGGCGTTAGAGCATGCAATTCCGGCGGCCATGAGTGCGCTAGCTATCTCGGGTCGAATCGTTGTTATGGCGTATCAAAGCTTGGAAGACAAAATTGTAAAAGGGTTTTTTACAACTGCCTGCTCCTCTACAACTCCGCGCAACTTGCCAGTTGAGCTTCCAAACTCGCAAGCTAAATTCTCCTACGTTATTCAAGGAAGTGAATCTGCAACTGACGAAGAGGTTCTGCAAAATCCTCGTGCACAGAGTATGCGATTGCGTGCTATCGAGAGAGTTGCCGCCTGATGGCTATTTCTTTCTTCTCACCCGCCATTGCTCGATCTCGCGAGCTTGTAATCTCACGTTCAACCCAAGCTGTTTTACAATTAGTTCCTGAACTTAAAAAAGAAGAAGGCGAAGAAATTGCAACCCGAGCTTTCTTTTTCATTTTAAGCGGCATCATCGGTATTGGTCTATTGTCACTTCTCCTGATCAATACTTTACTAACCCAAGATGCTTTTGTTCTTCAGCGATTAAAGCAAAACGTGAATATAACTAATGATCATCGTGATGCTTTACTGCGTCAGGTAGCATTGCAAGCAGCACCAGATCACCTTGCTGATGTTGCCAAAAAAGCGGGAATGATTCCTACGAATAGCCCTATATTTATTGATATTTCGGTGCCTATCAAATGAGTTCAAAAGCGACCTTCCAGAGACGTGTTTATGTTTTATTGGTCTCTGTTTCGCTCATCTTTACTATTTTTGGAATCCGACTTATCGATGTGCAAGCAGTTCAAGCAAGTGGATTCGCACAGCGCGCCAGTAATGAAATGTGGAACTCTTCAGTGTTGTTGGCACCACGTGGAACGATTTCGGACGTTAATGGTGTCGAACTTGCGCGAAGCGTCGCTGCAATAAATATTATTGTTGACCAAACGATGATTGCCGATCCTCGTACAACAGCAACTCTTACTGCCCCAATTTTAGGTATGGAATCTAACGTTCTTGAGTCTCTAATCACTGGGAAAAAACGATATCAAATAATTGCAAAACAAGCAGCACCTGCAATCTGGGCAAAACTCAACGAGACACTTGCTACTTATAACAATTTGGTAATGAAGGAAAGAGGAGGAGTCGCAAAGCGTATTGTTGGCTTCTTCTCGGAGCGATCTTATGTTCGTGATTATCCGACAGGGCGACTGGCTGCTTCCTTAGTTGGCATCATTAATGACGCTGGTGTTGGTGCTTCTGGGCTCGAATCGAGTATGGAAACTGTACTCGCCGGAAAAAATGGAAGGTATGACTATGCAAATGGTGCGGGCGCAATTATTCCTGGTTCGCAGCAGTTTGTAACTGAGGCAAAGTCAGGTAAGGGAATCACTTTAACCATAGATCGTGATATTCAATGGGTTGCTCAGAACGCTATTTCTGCAGCAGTTGCATCAGCACATGCCACTTCAGGAACAGTCATAGTTATGGATCCTAAAACAGGTGAAATTCTTGCTCAGGCCAGCGCACCGAATTTCGATCCGGCAGTACGCAAAAGTATTTCGTTAGAGAGCTTACGAAACCCAGCTGTCCAAGATGTATATGAGCCCGGATCTACTGGCAAGATTATTACTATTGCATCGGCTATTGAAGAAGGTAAGACCA
>CAIVOW010000043.1 GCA_903907665.1 uncultured Actinomycetes bacterium
CTCGTAAAGAAAGTTGTAGAAACCTACGGTCAAATTGATGTGTGGGTCTCTAATGCAGGAATTTCCAAGATGCAGAAATTTCTTGATATATCTCCCGCAGATTTACGTCGTACATTTGAAGTAAACACATACGGGATTTTTTTCTGTGGACAAGCCGTAGCACGCGCAATGATTGATCTTGGTATTAAGGGACGTATCATCAACACCGCTTCGATGGCTGCTAAGCAAGGCAGAGTTCCATTTTTAGCAGACTACGTTGCCAGTAAGTTCGCTGTACTTGGATTGACTCAATCGATGGCATTTGAACTTGCACCACATGGAATTTTGGTGAACTGCGTCTGCCCAGGATTTGTTGCAACTCCCATGCAAGACCGTGAACTTGCTTGGGAGGCCCAACTTAGGGGATCAGATCCTGAGAGTGTTAAAAAGCTCTGGATTAATGACACCCCTTTAGCCCGACTAGAAACACCAGAAGATGTTGCTCGAGTTGTGGCATTTCTTGCTGGGAGTGATTCAAGTTTCATAACCGGGGAAGCTATCTCGGTTAATGGTGGTGCTTATATGGATTGAAAACTCATGAGGAACGCAAAACTAAATAGCGCCGCACTCTTCCTTGGGAAGAGACTTAGAACGAAATTTAATTTGTTAAATAGTAATTTCTACACAACGACAACGAAGTATGAGGAGTACAAATGCCGTTAAACGACAATCAAGATATTCAAGAAAATAAGGCACTCAGTGCCTTTGGCTATAAAGAAGAACTTCAACGCACGATGGGTGGATTTTCATCCTTCGCACTAGCTTTCTCAATGATCAGCGTGACAACCACTGTATTTACCCTCTTCGCTCAACCTTTCCAAACTGTTGGTGGTATTGCGATTTGGTTATGGTTGCCAGTAATTGCAGGCACCTTGCTTTTGGCTTCTGTATATGGCCATCTAGCTGTTCGACTACCAATCACTGGATACGCATATCACTGGGCATCTCGACTTGCTAATCCATCTTTCGGTTGGTTTACAGGCTGGAATGCTCTTCTCTGCCAGTTTGTTGGTTCTGCAGGTATCGCTGTTGCCCTCGCCTCAGTCTTTGCACCTGACTTTTGGCATAACCCAACACATGCAAACATCATCATGCTCTCTGGAATCGGAATCATATTCGCTGTTGTAGTCAATATTATTTCGATTAAATTAACAGCCCGCATAAATAATGGTGGTGCTGGAGTTGAGCTCATTGGAACTATTGGCCTAACAGCCATACTAGGAATCGGAATTGCATTCTTTGCAAACAAGCAAGGAGCAAGCATTCTCTTCCAACACGGATCATCAACAGGTGGGAAGATCAATATAACCGCGATAGCAACAGCACTCTTGTTGCCTATCTGGACAATTGCAGGCTGGGAAGGCTCTGCCGACCTTGCTGAAGAAACTCATGATCCTCGCAAGGTTGCACCACAAGCTATGAAGCGTTCTGTAATTGTTTCTGGTCTTGCAGGACTTGGCGTATTTGCAATATTTGCAATGGCAATCCCAGGCAAAATTGGCGATACGGTTAACTCAACTTCATCTAATCCGATGATTTCAATCTTCAAGTCACACTTTGGTCAAAGCGGCGCTTTTATCCTTCAAGTCGTTTGCTTTGTATCAATGTTTTCTTGTTTGCTTGCAAACGTTACCGTTGCGACACGTACATGTTATTCATTGTCGCGCGATAATATGCTTCCATTCTCATCACTCTGGTCAAAGGTGAATCCAAAAACAAAGACTCCGATCGCAGCAGTAATACTTGTTGGAGCTTTTGCCATTGGAGTGACATTTCTTTCTTCAGGAATTGCCTCTCAAGTTCTTGGAATTGTCAGCGTGGTTCTTTACATCACTTATGGATCAGTACTCATTGCCACGGTAGTGGGAGCACGCAATAACAAAATCC
>CAIVOW010000044.1 GCA_903907665.1 uncultured Actinomycetes bacterium
AGACGTTATAAGGCAAATTTGCAACTAGAACAGTTGGATCTATCGGCAAGGTCGCAACTTCCATCGCATCTTGGTTAACGATTGTTAATTTTCTAATATCAAATCCGTGCGTTGCCACGGTATTCGGTAATTCGCCAGCGAGGCGATCATCGATTTCGATTGCGACTACGGCGCTTGCGCTCTCGAGCATCGCAAGAGTTAGCGAACCTAAACCAGGACCGATTTCAAGTGCGACATCGGTGGGACCAACTTCAGCGCTCTTAACAATTCGCCGACAAGTATTAGCATCGACAACAAAGTTTTGACCGAGTTTCTTTGTTGGACGCAGCCCAATTTTTTCGGCAATCTCTCTGATTTCGGAGGCGCCGAGTAAACCTGACATCAGGCGAACGATCCAAAGATGCGTTCTGCATTTGTGGAGATTGCGCTAGCCAATTCATCTAAATCTTCGCCTCGTTCTTCGGCCATAAATCGTAAAATGGTTGGGATTTGTGCTGGAGTATTTAGTGCGCCGCGATTTGGCATTGGGGCAAGGAAAGGCGAATCAGTTTCCACGAGTAATTGATCCAGTGGAACTAGTTTTACCGCTTCGCGAAGTGCGGGAGCGTTCTTAAAAGTTAGCGTTCCGGCAAATGAAAGTATGTAACCCTTTTCAATACATTCGCGAGCCATCTGCGCATCCCCGGAAAAGCAATGAAAGACCGTGTTATCTGGCGCGCCCTCGCCAGCAAGTACATCCAATACATCTCGGTGGGCATCACGATCATGAATAACGAGCGCTTTTTTTACTTCTTTGGCCAGTGCAATATGACGCCGAAATGAATATTTCTGGCGTTCTTGTAACTCTGGAGGAGTTCTAAAGAAATCCAATCCAGTTTCCCCGATTGCTCGAACTCTTGGGTGCAGTGCAAGTTTTGCAATGACCGCAAGGTCCTTCTCGAGATCTTCAACTACTGGTGCTTCATTCGGATGCAGTGCCACTGCAGCCAAAACATTGGGCCAGCTCTCGGCACATTTCACACACCATTGAGACTGTTCTGCTGAATAACCAACCTGAACAACTCGATCAATACCAACACTTCGGGCTTGGGCAAGAACCTCGCCCACTTCAGGTGAATCCGCCGCAGTATTTGTGACTATTTCGATATGTGCATGTGCATCAACGCACTTTGTAGTTAGCGGTTCTGGGAGTGGCGCGGGTTGGCGATCAATATCCCGATTATGGCGGTCTGCCATATTTTTACTTTGCTACTTCTTTTTCTTCAAGTCGTGGGAACAAGACCGCACCTTTTATAACTTTGCTGCCACTTGGAAGTTGGCCCCAGTTAGAAACATCCGCAATTCTTTGATCGCCAATCGCACCAAGAGTTATATCCGCACCGAGTGAGCTCCATAAAACTTCACAAGTGGCCGGCATAACTGGATGAAGCAATACTGCAAGTGCTCGAATTGCATCAGCAGTGTTATACAAGATCGCCATTAACTCGGCTTGGCGAGTGATGTCCTTCGCAACGACCCACGGCGCTTTTTCAGTAACAAAACCATTTACTCGCTTACAAAAATCCATAATTGAATTGATGCCACCCTGGAAATCGAGGGCAACTATTGCTTTGTCTGCGGCGGCAACAGTCTCGGCTAGAACTGCAGCTAGTGCATCATCTTTTGCTACTGCCGGAATAACGCCATCGCAATACTTTTCAATCATTGCTATCAAGCGCGATGCGAGATTGCCAAAATCGTTTGCTAGTTCACTTGTGTAGCGCGCTGACATGTCTTCCCAAGAGAATGAACCATCTGAACCAAACGGGATTGCACGCAAGAAGTAATAACGGAAAGCATCAACGCCAAAGTGATCTGTGATGTCACTTGGTGCGATTCCAGTCAACTTGCTCTTACTCATTTTTTCGCCCGCGACAAGTAACCAACCATGAGCAAATACTTTGCCTGGTACTGGAAGATTTGCCGCCATTAACATGGCTGGCCAAATAACAGCGTGAAAGCGCAAAATATCTTTTCCAACTAGATGAACATCTGCTGGCCAAGTTTGCGCAAATTTCTTGCCACCTTCTGAAGCCGGATCATCGCCAAGCCCAACTGCGGTTGCATAATTTAGAAGCGCATCAAACCAAACGTATACAACTTGCTTGGTATCCCAGGGAACTGGAATTCCCCAGTCAAAGGTCGAACGCGAGATTGAAAGATCGGTAACGCCGCCTTCTAGGAATGCTAAGACTTCATTTCGGGCGCTC
>CAIVOW010000045.1 GCA_903907665.1 uncultured Actinomycetes bacterium
GGAAACGTTGCAGTCACGGCTGGGCAGACTGAATTTTCAGCAGCTGGTTGTCGCGATCTCATGGAGACTGGATCGATTGATTATTGTAATTTTGATTCTTCCTGGTCCGGTGGACCAACTGAATGGCGCCGTGCAGCTGCCATCGCAACCGTGTACGACGTGAAGATGGCTCACCATGAAGAACCTCAGGTAGCTTCTCACCTTCTGGCTTCTATTCCTCATGGAACCTACCTTGAATTTTTCCATCCAAAGCGCGATCCAATTTGGCACAACATGATTGCTAATCGTCCTGAACTGAAAGATGGTTATATGCAATTGCATGACACACCAGGGCTTGGCTGGGAGCTTGATCGGGACTACATCAAGAAGTACCGAATTGCCGAACGCGTTTCAGAACTAAAGAATTAACTAATCCACTTCTTTACAAGCGCACCCTGTTTTGCTGCAAAACGCTCTCCCATGAGCCTATAACCATCGGCATTTGGATGAAGTTGATCAGGCATCATGTGAGCATCGGCGCTGCTAAAAAGTTCTAGTCCATTGAGGTAGTGAAGATTGGAATCAGATCTTTTAGAAACAATATCTTCCAACAAAGTCCGAATCCGTGGAAGATTGAGTGCACCATGGCTCAAGTCATGAGAACGAGGTTCAGAATATAAACCTGACTCACCAATCAGAGTTGGACCAGGATTTATTTCATGAAAAGGGCAACAAATTGGGGATATAACCAAAATTGGAGTCGTGGGTTTTTTTTCTCGAATAATATCTAAGAAGTTATGTACTGCAGGAACGAAACTTCGCTCACGCATTGAGTCGGCGTTAACAACATTAATACCCATCTTCAATGAAATAAAATCAGCTTCAAGGTTTGCGATAGTTCTTGCAACAAAACCATCAACATGGCATTCACCAGCTAGGCCAAGATTACGAATATTCAAATCTAACAGCCGAGAAGCGTGTACATTCCAAATATTCATTGGGCGCTGCGCCTCTATGCAGTGACTGATTGAACTTCCGTAGTGAATCCACTTTTTACGAGAATCTACTTTAGGCACAAGAATTTCTTGATCCATTGAAATCGATTCTATTTCGACAACTCCAGATGAAGGTAACCAAATTTCAATTTCTTTTCGTGCAGTTCCGAGTCCTTCGAAGGAAATAGTTTCAGCTTCACCTCGTATGTACTGCTCATTTGTGACAGCTGGTCCATCCATTGTGAGCCTTACCGCACCACCACGCAAAGTTTGCGCCGTCGAGTGCTCAACACCGTCAATCAATAGATCAAAGCCAGCTGGTCCAGGCTCTTCGGCAAGGTTTTTGATTGTTAATCGAAAGACATGGACGTGAAGCTCTATTTTTTCTGAGGTTGTTGCGAAGCGAAGGCGGACGCCCGAGGGCATCCGAGCCCAACGTCCGATATCACCTTTGGCATATTGGGTCTTAGTCCACCCAGGAAGCCGAGAAAAGCTGAGCCACCCTTCATTGTTCAGATTGTTCAGATTGTTCAGATTGTTCAGATTGTTTAGCTCAGTTTCCTGGGCGCCGGCAATTTCAATGGGTGAGTCAAGCAGAGGTGTTTTCATGCTGAGCATTATGGCCTTTCAATTGCGTTCAATTTATAACGATTTATTTATCTCGTCCCAAGAGTGGGATTCCTATTGACGCCCAAGCGTGGGCAGGAAAGGATTCCAGTCACGGCAACAACGGTGTCCGAGGAAATGGCCTCTGATTACCATGCCTATAACGAATGTAATGAAAGGTCACGGTGAAGTATGAAATCTGCTTCTAAATTTCGTGCCGGTGCGATCGCTGCTGTAGCAATTGCTGCACTAGTAGGTACATCAGTGCTACCAGCAGGAGCTGGTCAATTCGATTTCCGCAAGGCTGTTCCTGGTAGCGGAAAAGGAATCACAATCGGCTTAATCGGCCTCGATGATGCAATTGGATTCGGTAAGGACGTTCACGATTCAATCGCTCGCGAAGCAAAAGCTGCAGGCGCAAAGCTCGTATTTTGTGATTCAAAGCTAAACGCTGCAACAGCTCTTAACTGTGCAAAGACATTTAAGCTTAAGAAGGTTCAGGGATACTTGAACTTCCAACCTGTTTCATCAGCTGCTGCTGCAGTATGTAAGGCTGGACCACAAGTTCCTGTAATCTCAATCGATATTGAGCAGGATCCATGTCAGACCGCGTTTATGGGTGCTGACAACAGCTACGCAGGTCAAGTTTCTGGAATTGCTCTTGGTAAGTACTTCAAGACAAACTTCAGTTGCCAATTCGATGCATTTATCTCACTTGAAGATTACGGCGTCGGACTTGTTAACGAAGCACGTATGGGTGGATACCGCTCAGGCTTCGAAAGTGTTTGTGGTGCTGGTTCAATCGGAGACAAGCTCATCAAAATTGATGCTGGTCGTCTAGAGCCTGCTCTTGCAAAGATGAAGGATGCTTTGACAACACTTCCAAATGCTCATCACGTTGTAGTTGTTGCAATCAACGACGAAGGTATTCAAGGCGCATTCTCAGCGGCTAAGGCTGTGGGTCGCGCTGACGATATCTACGCAGCTGGTCAAGGTGCTTCTGCATCAGCATGGTGCGATATCAAGAACACATCACACTGGATTGCTGATACTGCATACTTCCCAGAGCGTTACGGCGAGATTGGTGTTCCTTACCTACTTGATCTAATCAAGGGTAAGAAAGTTCCATTCCAATTGAAGATCAAGCACGTAGCAGTAAACGCTGGAAATCTCTTCACAGTATTCCCAGCTGCTAAGGCAAAGTGCGCATAAGTAACTAGCTAAACAGTTTGACGTAACACCATATTGACCACAGGAATGAAGGGATTTAATTAATGTCGAACAAGACGGAGCTAATTCGTTTGGAAGGCATAAAGAAGTCCTATAACAGTGTGGAAGTTTTACACGGTGTGGATTTGTCTGTAAACGCCGGAGAGGTCATTGCACTTCTCGGGGAGAACGGAGCTGGCAAGTCCACACTTGTGAAAATTCTTGCGGGAGATATTTTCCCAACAGAAGGTGTTATCAAGATTAATAATTCTGAGTTGGCGGGCCTTGATGTTTTTCAAGCCCGCCAACTTGGCATAAGGATGATTTTCCAAGAACTAAACGACGCACCGACTCTTACCGTCGCAGAAAATATTTTCTTAGGGCAATGGCCAACATCTGGCGGACGCGTAGCGTGGAAAGAGTTGCGCAAGCAAGCCCAAGATGTTCTAGATCGGCTTGAGGTAGATATTCCCCTTGATGCAATTGCTGGCTCTCTGCGAGTTGGAGAGCGTCAGTTACTTGAAATTGCACGCGCGCTTATTCAAAATGCAAAAATTTTGGTTCTTGATGAACCAACGGCAGCTCTCTCCAATGTAGAGGTCGAGCGCCTATTTAAAGTTATGGACCAGCTTCGTGCTCAAGGCGTAGGCATGGTTTACATTACCCACCGCCTTGATGAAGTAACTCGAGTTGCTGATCGCGTTCAAGTTCTACGCGATGGAGACTCCGTATTCTTGGATGAAGCGAAGAGCGTAGATCGCGAAACTTTAGTCACAGCGATGCTCGGGCATGCCGCGGTTGCAAATGCACGTCCTGAAGTTTCAAAAGGCACAAAAGTTGCTCTTCAAGTAAAGGGACTTTCCGACGGTAAGGTTTATCACGACATCTCATTTAATGTGCATGCAGGAGAGGTTGTTTGCCTCTTTGGCAAAATTGGTTCAGGCACATCAGAAATTTTAGAAAGTATATTTGGATTACGTCCAACTCTTTCCGGAGAGATCTCTATCTTCAGCGAAGGTTTTACTCCAAAATCTCCACAGGATTCAGTAACTCGTAAAATCGGTTATTTACCAGCAGATCGCCAGCGCTTAGGTTCATTTGCAATACGTTCTGTAGCCGAGAACCTTTCTGTTAGCTCTTGGTCACGTATGGCTAAATTTGGTTTTGTGAAGAAGGCTGACGAGGAGAAAGCTTTTGGAAATTGGCAAGACGCTCTTCATATCAGCGCGCGCCGGGGTCCGAGCCAAGAGATTGCAACCCTCTCTGGTGGAAACCAACAGAAAGTTTTGCTCGGCCGATGGTTTGAAGCTCAAGTAAATGTTCTTCTTCTCGTCGAACCAACTCGAGGAGTGGATGTCGGGGCACGCCGCGATATCTACGACATCATCCGCAAGCAAGCTAAAGAAAGTAATATGGCAGTACTTGTTGCTACCTCCGATTACGAGGAAGTCGTACTGCTAGCAGATCGCGCGCTCGTTGTTTCTCGCGGTGCGATTTCTGCTGAATTTACAGACGATTTAGTTCAAGCAAATAAACTCATAGCAGCATCCAGTTAGGAGCAAGAATAAAAATGGTAAAACTGAAGGCTGGATCAACGGCTCAAGGAAGCGAAGACGGCGGAAAAAAGCGACGCAAGATTCCAGATAGCGCGCCACTAGTCGGCGTACTTCTCTCCATGATGGTTCTCTTCTCAACGACGAGTGAATACTTCTTCCAACTCGATAACTTTAAGAACGTTCTTGCCAATGCTGCAGTTACCGGCATTGTTTGCATACCTTCAACTTTCCTTATTATCTCCGGACAAATCGACCTTTCAGTTGGTTCAGCAGCAGCCGTGTCAGGCATGCTCCTTGCTCAAGTAGTAAATCATCATGGGGTTGTACTCGGCTTGCTATCTGTTCTTATTTTCGGATTAGCCCTTGGTTGCTTTAACGGTTTTATCGTCACGGTAATTGGAGTAAACGCTCTTATTACAACACTTGGCGGACTCGGATTTCTTTATGGAGTTGCATTGCTTATCGGCAATGGCCAAACACTTGGAATGAAGAATTTTGAATGGTTAGGAACGGCTCAACCAATCGATATTCCACTTCCTATCCTGATCTTTACTGCTTTGGCGATCCTTGGTTCACTTACGCTTCGCTACACAAAGTTTGGTCGCTCCATTTATGCAATTGGCTCGAATCCAAATGCGGCACGCGTTGTGGGTATCCGCTCCAACCGGGTTATGTTTATAACCTTCATTTTGTCAGGCGTTGCTGCTGCGCTTGCAGGCGCCGTCTTAGCCTCACAATTGTCATCCGGCGATCCAAACTCAGGGCTAGGACTTGAACTTCAAGTTGTTACAGCGATTGTTCTCGGTGGCGCTAGCTTGGCCGGTGGCCGCGGATCAATTCTTGGAACCGTCCTTGGTCTTTTGATTGTTGGCGTACTTAATAACGGCTTAATTCTGCTTGATGTGCCTACTTTCTGGCAGCGCATCGCACAAGGCCTGATGCTTATTATCGCTGTCTCATTTGACTCAATTCGAGCCAAACTCAATAACACCCGGAGTTAAATCATGACGCTCAACGTTTCTACTCAAAGAATCGTTCCGGCTCGTCGTCCTAAGAAGACCGTCAAGGTTGGATTAGTCGCGGGTGGACTTGGAACGTATTGGCCGCAATTTCCACACCTCTTGCCGCAGTTACAAGATTCTGCAAAATACGTCTCAGAACGTATCGGCACGATGGATGTCGAGCTAGTAGATGTTGGATTTATCTCGGATGCTCAAGAAGGTGCCGTAGCAGCAGAGAAGTTGCGCGCAGCGGGTTGCGACATGATTGTCATGTTCCTCACCACCTACATGACATCGTCCATGATTATTCCTATCGCACAACGCGCGAATTCGCCTGTTTTAGTTATTAATTTACAACCTACTGAACAGATGGATCACGCAAACTTTGATACGGGTGCATGGCTGGCCTATTGTGGCGCCTGTCCACTACCTGAAGTTGCAAATGCATTTGAGCGCGCTGGAGTTCCCTTCCGCTCTGTATCTGGATTCCTTCGTGAAGAACGCGCATGGACCAAAATTCATAGCTGGATTCAAGCAGCCGGAGTTCGCGCAGTGTTGCGTAACTCTCGTCATGGAATTATGGGCCATTTATATCCAGGCATGCTCGATGTATCTACGGATATGACAATGGTGACCACACACTTTGGTGGTCATATGGAAGTACTTGAATTTGATGATTTAAGAGTACGAGTAGAGAAAGTTACAGAAAAGGAAATTGACGCAGTTCTTGATGAAACGCGATCGATTTTCACCCTAGATAAAACCGTAAATGAAGATGATCTTCGTTGGGGAGGGCAAGTTGCAGTTGGACTTCGCCGCCTCGTTGATGATTTTGATATCTCAAGTCTTGCTTACTATCACCGTGGCCTCGATGGTGAAATCCATGAACGCCTCGGTGCTGGAATGATTCTTGGCTGCTCATTATTAACTGCAGAAGGAATCCCAGCGGTAGGAGAGTATGAACTTCGTACATCTATTGGAATGTTGATGCTAGATCGCATCGGCGCTGGTGGATCCTTTACTGAGTTCCAAGCTCTTAACTTTAATTCTGGCGTAGTTGAAATGGGACATGACGGTCCGGCGCACCTTGCAATTACCAATGACCGCCCAATACTTCGCGGACTTGGTGTTTTCCACGGTAAGCGCGGATATGGTGTCTCAGTTGAATTCGATGTAAAACACGGGCCAGTCACTACTTTTGGAGTTACCCAAAGAAAGAACGGCACATACCAATTTGTTGCCTCCGAGGGCACCGTCGTTGATGGCCCTCGTCTGCTGATTGGTAATACAACATCGCTCATTGACTTTGGGATGAATCCTGGGGAGTGGTGTGACGCGTGGAGCGCAACTGGAGTACCTCACCATTGGGCCCTTGGAACTGGCCACCGAGTAGCCGAGCTACGTTCTATAGCGGAACTTCTCGATATTGAAATGGTTGTCATCTAGTATCTTGTTACGACATTCATCGGCGAAGATCTAAAAGGCAAGTGTGTTGTTACGGGCGCCACTGGCGGTATCGGTTCTGCGGTAGCACATGCGTTTGCTGAACCAAAAGAAATTTCACAGGCAGTTGTCTTTTCAGCTTCATCAGGATCTAGCCACATAACTGGAGCTTTTATCAACATCTCCGGCGGGCAGTTGATGTCCTAAACCAACCTAAACCAACCTAAACCAAACTGAGTGCTGCGATACAAGCAATAACCATGATGGATGAGAGCACAATTGCTCGCGTTGGCCGTCTCTTATAGGCAACAATTTCCATTAAGACAATCATTAGTGGAATAGCAGAGAGCACTGACTGCACAACCAGAGTACTGCCACGGTGAATCGCGACGAAGGAAAGAAACCACCCCATCGACATAAAAACTGCTCGCTTGGCAAGAATTGGGTAAGACCTTAGTAAAACATCTTTGGGCCAGAATAAGACTATAAATATAAGTCCAGCAATAATCTGTTGTATGAACAAGAACTGTGACAGTCCTACCCCTGCGTGAGCTAATCTAGAAATTAGAATTGCGACTACGCCAGAATTAACTCCCTGCGCGAGCATAAAAAGAAAAGTTAAAGTGGAGTGGACTCCAAGAAGAGATTTTCTAATAGGAAAAAGCGTTGCCACTACTAAGACAAAAACGACCATAAACTGGATGGAGCTTACTGATACTTTCAAAAAGTTTACGGAGAGGAGTAGAACCATTGCAGGGCTGAGGGAAGCACCAACAATTGCCAGCGAGGCACTGCCTCGTTTTACAATAACAAAAACAAACATTGCACCTAAAGCAGTCAAGGCCCCCAGGAGTGTAATCTCCCACAATTGTGTTGACGAGAGTGGAATCCAATCTTGTCGAATAGCGACAAAAGGTAGAGCAAAAATTGCATTCAGAATAAAAAGTGGACCGATGATTTGGAAAGCCGGCAATTTCTGAATCAGAGACCGTGTTAAAAAAGTTCCAAATGCAGTACAGAGCGCTGAACTCAGAGAAAATATAAGATACATAAGGATTGTATTATGCCCGCATTTGAGTACTATTCAATGCGTGAGTATAGAGTTTCTCTCCCCAGATTATTTCAAGAATCCTTACGAGATTTATCGTGATTTTCATGCCAGTAATCCAATTTTTTGGGATAAAAATATCAAGGCATGGATTATCTCCCCATATGCCGAAGTAGAAAAAGGACTGTCAAACCCTGATTTAAATGCTGGTGAGCGTATTGCCTCTGCCTCTGCGCATCTCTCGCAGGAAGAAAAAATTGAATTTCGCAAGATTATTTCAACACTTAATAACTGGATTGTTTTTCAAGATCCGCCCGCGCATACAAGACTTCGCAAACTTGTAAATAAATCTTTCACGCCACGAGCTATCGAGGTTTTTAAACCTAAACTAGAAAATATCGTTAATGAATTAGTAGCCAAAGCGCTAACTAAGAATGAGTTTGATTTTGTATCTGAACTCTCTTTCAAGCTTCC
>CAIVOW010000046.1 GCA_903907665.1 uncultured Actinomycetes bacterium
AAACTTCAACTAGACGAACAGAATTTGATGAATTTGTTGAACCTACGACAAGAACTAACTCTACTTGTGGGGCAATTTGTTTAATTGCCTGTTGCCGGTTTTGTGTTGCATAACAAATATCATCACTCGGAGGAGCTTGTAATAGCGGAAATCTCTGCTTAAGCGCGGCAACCGTTGCTAATGTTTCATCCACGCTCAATGTTGTTTGGGAAAGCCAAACGACCTTTTTATCATCGCGTACTTTTGCATTTTTAATGCCTTCAATACCATCAACGAGTTGAATGTGATCCAGGGCTTCGCCAGCTGTTCCATCCACTTCCTCATGGCCTTCGTGGCCAATGAGCAGAATGTCATAATCTTCCTTGGCAAAGCGTTTAACTTCGTGATGCACTTTGGTCACAAGGGGGCATGTCGCGTCAATCGTTTTCAAATTGCGCTTTGCTGCACCTTCGTGAACAGCTGGAGATACTCCGTGAGCTGAGAAGACCACAGTGGCGCCTTCGGGAACATCAGTTACTTCTTCTACAAAAATCGCCCCTTTAGCCTCAAGGGTTGCGACAACATGCTTGTTATGGACAATCTGCTTTCGGACATAGACCGGTGCGCCGTAGAGCTCAAGGGCTTTTTGGACGGCAATAACCGCCCGGTCGACACCTGCGCAGTAACCGCGGGGTGCGGCGAGAAGAACTCTTTTAGCCATGCGCAGATACTAATGCAGATAAGAATAGGGTTAGCACGTGCACGAAACATCTGCCGAAAAGCCCCTCACCGTCCGCGTCATTTCAGAAGCGATTGGCGATTACCTCAGCAAGCTTGGTCCTGTCTGGATTGAAGGCGAACTTTCTGAAGTCACAGTCCGCCCCGGTGCGCCCATGGTCTTCATGCGACTTCGCGACCCCAGTGCAGACATGAGTCTCTCCATTATGTGCCATAAATCAGTCCTAGAAGCGGTTCAACCTCTTCCACAAAATGCTCGAGTTGTAATGCATTCGCGGGTCTCTTGGTATGGAAAAAATGGCTCGCTATCGATGTCGGTTAAAGAGATTCGCCAAGTGGGTGTTGGAGAACTTCTCGCACGTCTTGAACTTTTAAAATCAACTCTCGCAGCTGAAGGTCTTTTCGATGTAGACCGCAAAAAAGAACTCCCATTCCTTCCAAAAAAAGTTGGCTTAATTTGTGGCCGCAATAGTGATGCCGAAAAAGATGTCGTAGAAAATGCAAAACGAAGATGGCCTTCAGTTATTTTTGAAATACGGGAAGTTGCTGTTCAGGGAGCTGCTGCAGTTGTCGAAGTCTCCCAAGCGCTTGTTGAATTAGATTCAGATCCCGATGTTGATGTCATCATCATTACCCGTGGAGGCGGCTCTTTCGAAGATTTACTTCCCTTTAGTGATGAGAGCCTCATTCGTCTTGTCGCCGATGCACAAACTCCAATCGTAAGTGCCATTGGCCATGAAAAAGATTCACCACTTTTAGATTTAGCTGCAGACTACAGAGCTTCTACACCTACCGATGCTGGCAAGAAAGTTGTACCAGATGTTGCAGAAGAATTAACAAAAATTAGTAATTTGCAAGATCGAGCTACCCGTCAGCTTGGTAACTTCATTGATTTTGAATTGCACCGCTTGGAGAACATAAAAAGTCGGCCAGTTTTTCGAGATCCGTTCACAATCGTGACGGTGCGAAAGGAAATTATTGATGGCCTTCGTGCTCGCTCGCTACGAAGCGCCGATGGCCGTATTGCTCTGGCTCAGGAAGAACTTACTAATTTGCGGACCCAGGTTCGAACGCTCTCACCACAAGCGACCCTAGACCGTGGCTATGCCGTAGTCCTGACCCAGGGTGGATCAGTTGTACGTACAGCATCATCTTTGAAAATAGGCGAAAAAATCGCAATTAGGGTGGCAAAGGGCGTGGTCGCCGCCACGACTGATGGAATATCTGAAGAGGAGTAGATTTAAGAAATGAGCGATAAGAAAATTTCCTATGAGGCAGCGCGCGACGAGCTAGCTGAGGTTGTTGCGAAGCTTGAAAGCGGCCAATCATCCCTAGAAGAGTCACTAGCTCTTTGGGAACGCGGTGAGGCTCTGGCCAAGATTTGTCAGGAATGGCTCGATGGCGCAAAGGCCAAGTTAGATGCGGTGAAAAAAGATGCCTGAGTTTCACTACAGCGATCTTCTGCCACTCGGGGAAGATAAAACTGAATATCGCCTAGTCTCAACGCAAGGTGTATCTACTTTTTCGGCCGAAGGAATTGAATTCCTCAAGGTGGCTCCAGAAGCGCTGGAACGTTTAACAGCAGAAGCAATCCACGATATCAATCATTTTTTGCGTCCAGATCATCTGCAACAATTACAAAACATCATTAATGATCCCGAGAGTTCGCCGAATGATCGATTTGTTGCAACAGACCTATTGAAGAATGCAAATATATCTGCAGGTGGAATCCTTCCTATGTGCCAAGACACTGGGACTGCGCTGGTGATGGGTAAGAAGGGTCAGCATGTTGTGACCTTTGAGAAGGATGAAAAATCAATCTCCAGGGGTGTATTTGACGCATATACGACTTTAAATTTGAGATATTCCCAAATGGCTCCCATTACAACGTGGGAAGAAAAGAACACTGGTAATAACTTGCCTGCGCAGGTTGAAATATATTCAGATACAGAACACGCTAGTGAATATAACTTCTTGTTTATCGCTAAGGGCGGTGGGAGTGCTAATAAAACATTCCTGTATCAAGAGACCAAAGCAATTCTTAATCCAAAATCATTTATAAATTGGCTCGATGACAAGTTGCGCTCACTCGGGACAGCAGCATGCCCTCCGTATCATTTAGCAATAGTTATAGGTGGCACGAGCGCTGAGCACACCGTAAAGACAGCTAAATTAGCTTCAACCAAATATCTAGATAACCTACCTACAAAGGGTGATGCCCAGACCGGACATGCCTTCCGTGATATCGAGCTCGAAGAAGAAGTCTTGAAGCTAACTCGAACTTTAGGAATTGGTGCTCAATTTGGCGGAAAATACTTCTGCCACGATGTTCGTGTTGTCAGGCTTCCGCGTCATGGCGCCTCACTTCCCATTGCAATTGCAGTTTCATGCTCTGCTGATCGGCAGGCTAAGGGAAAAATAACGAAAGATGGAATCTTTCTCGAAAAACTTGAACATGATCCTGCTCGCTTCTTACCCGAGACGACCGATGAGCACCTGAATCATCTTGAGGACGATGCAGTAAATATCGATCTCAATATGCCAATGGCGGAAATTCTGAAAACTCTCTCGCAATTTCCAGTTAAAACGCGCCTATCATTAAGTGGAACTTTGGTCGTCGCACGCGATCTGGCACATTCCAAATTGAAGGAACTAGTTGATGCTGGCAAGCCTCTTCCTGATTACCTGAAAAAGTACGCCGTCTACTATGCCGGTCCCGCAAAAACTCCAGAAGGCTATGCCTCTGGATCTTTCGGACCAACAACGGCTGGACGCATGGATTCTTATGTCGAGCAGTTCCAGAGCCTCGGCGGTTCGATGATTATGTTGGCTAAAGGCAATCGATCTAAAGCTGTGACAGAAGCCTGCAAGAAAAATGGTGGGTTCTATCTAGGTTCTATCGGTGGGCCTGCTGCTCGACTAGCCCAGGATTGCATCAAAAAAGTTGAAGTTTTGGATTACGAGGAACTTGGGATGGAAGCTGTTTGGAAGATAGATGTTGAAAACTTCCCAGCCTTCATTGTTGTAGACGATAAAGGAAATGACTTCTTCGCCACAGTTGGGTCAGATAGGCCGATTCAAATTGGCCTGCCGCCTAAAAATTAAGGCTAGAAATTAAGGCTAGTTAATAGCCGTGGCTTCGGTGTTGCTTGCGAAGCGCGGCACAAGGGGTTCCATATCGGGAACTTATATATTTCAAACCCCAGCGAATCTGCGTCACAGGGTTCGTACGCCAATCCAAAGCAATGACATTCATTTTGACAGCCGGCAAGGCTTGCGGAATTCCATGGGCGCCGCTTCGATAATTGTGAGCTTTGAAGTTCCAATGGCTCTCGTTATTCCACAATTGAGTCAAACAGCTAATCTGGCTTGAATTCCAACTTGAATAATTAGCTTGAATGAGATCTGCGGCAACGAGTTTGGCGCCAGTGGCGGTCTTTGCCAATTCAACCTGTTTGGCCTGCAGTGAGACCAAAGCCATTACGTGGGCATTAACCGATGCGACCTTACCTAAATCCAAAAGCCCCGGTTCAAGATTGGTTTGGTTAACTGGACTGGCTGGACTGGCTGGACTGGCTGGACTGGCTGGACTGGCTGGACTGGAACTAGTTGCTTCTACCTGAGTCGAATCAGTTGGAGAATTTGAAACTTGAGAAAGGCTGGACGGGTCCGGCAGCGTGACTTCCCGCGATAGCGAGGTTTGGGCAAATGAAGTATCTACCGTAGCCATTATGCAGAGTACAAAGGCAGCAGTCACGGCGAAAGCGGGCTTGCGAAAATTGGTTACCATCGGCGCCTTCCCCTTCCGAATCACCCGTAAGTGGCTGATTACTGCCGAAGGCTGTCAAGGATGGCAAGGCAGGGCAAATTTATTCGTGCGCGGGGCGGAAAAAACTTTTATCTCACACTTTTGGTTGCTTATAAAAGTGCAGGTCAGGTGGGGTACTGTCCGTTTTATCCTTTTTGTCGAGCAGCGGCCGCAGAAGCATCAGATTCGGGATACCAACCGCTGAAATTCAAAGGCTCCTCTAGCATCTCCGTCACCAAGGCCGCGATCGCTGACCGCTCCGACCTGGTCAGAGTTACATGAGCAAAAAGTGGATGGCCCTTGAGCGATTCGACCACCGCAACAACCCCGTCATGGCGACCCACTCTGATGTTGTCACGTTGAGCCACGTCATGAGTGAGGACGACTCGCGAATTTTGACCCATTCGCGAGAGCACAGTGAGTAAAACTCCTCGCTCTAAAGATTGAGCCTCATCAACTATGACAAATGAATCATGGAGAGACCGACCACGGATGTGGGTCAGTGGCAAAACTTCAATAAGCCCGCGTTCTAAAATCTCATCGATCACTTGTTGGCTAACCAAGGCTCCTAGCGTGTCAAAGACCGCCTGCGCCCATGGCGACATTTTCTCGCCCTCAGATCCCGGCAAGTATCCAAGTTCTTGACCACCAACTGCATACAGAGGGCGGAAGATAACTACTTTTTTATGTTGGCGACGCTCAAGAACAGCTTCTAGTCCAGCGCAGAGAGCGAGCGCAGACTTACCTGTTCCAGCCCGACCGCCCAAGGAGACGATTCCAATTTCATTATCCAAAAGAAGATCTAGGGCAATGCGCTGCTCGGCACTGCGTCCATGAAGACCAAAAGCTGAGCGATCTCCACGCACAAGTTGTAGCTTTTTATCACTCGTTACCTTGGCAAGAGCGCTACCTTTTTCCGAGTGCAGCACAACTCCAGTATGAACCGGACTGGTCTGGGCTAATTCATGTTTAATTTTTTCACCTTCATATAGTGAATCGATCAAAGTGTGAGCAACGTTTGCCTCCACGATGCCCGACCAACCACTGGTGGGTGCAAGTTCTGCCCTGTACTCATCCGCTTCAACTCCAACAGAAGCAGCCTTTACTCGGAGCGGCAAGTCCTTCGTTACAAGAACTACATCGGCGCCCTCTGCCATAAAGTTTCGGGCGACCGCCAGAATCCGTGAATCATTGGAGCTATCTCGTAAAAAACCAGCTGGCAAAATCGATGGATCGGTGTGATTGAGCTCGACTTTTAGCGTTCCACCTTCATCATTGATTGATATTTCTTCATCAAGGCGGCCGTATCGAACTCGCAAATCATCAAGGCTGCGCAATGCAAGGCGCGCAAAATATCCAAGCTCTGGGTGCTCTCGTTTTGTCTCCAACTCCCCTATTACAACTATGGGGATGACAACTTGGTGTTCGGCGAATCTTGCGATTGCTCCGGGATCTGCTAGAAGGACGCTGGTATCGATGACATATGTCTTGCGACCATTATTAGTAGATCTAGACAAGTGGAATCTCGCAATCTTTGCCGATCAGTTACTGGGCAAAGCGCGGCCCAGTACACCTTCGGCACTCATAAGCGCCTCTCCGTGGGGAAAACGGACTTATAAGTCATAAGGTAAATCTCGGACACGGCTCTTGAGGTGCGACACGCGAGAGCGCGTGTTGAATTCTAGGTAACGGTTTGGATTCCTTAAACAGGCTTACACAGCCTCAAGCACCAAAGCGGCGATGGCGCTGGCTGTAAGCGCGCAGCGCTCGAAGAAAGTCCACTCGGCGAAAATCGGGCCAATATGCCTCGCAAAAGTAAAAATCAGAATGGGCGGATTGCCAGAGCAAGAATCCAGAAAGTCGCTGTTCACCAGAGGTACGGATGACTAAGTCGGGATCTGGAAGACCAGCCGTGTAGAGATGTTTACCAATTTCATCACTGCTAATTTCATCGGCGATTTCGTCAGCTGACTTTCCAGTTGATATCCCGGTCCGAATGTAATTACGCACAGCATCTACGATTTCGCGCCGACCGCCATATCCAATTGCAACGTTTACAACAATGCTGGATGCACCTTTACTTTCAATTGCAACACGAGCTAACTTTTCATGAAGCCAATCTGGAAGTAAATCCAGGGCTCCTAGCGGTTTAATTTCCCAGCGTTGTAACTCCGCCAATCTATCCACGGCAGCACCGATGATTTGGAGTAAGGGGTCCAACTCCTCTGGAGGACGATTGAGATTATCGGTGGAGAGTAGCCATAAGGTAATGATTTTAACGTTTGCTTCTTCACACCATTCTAAAACTTCAATAATTTTTGCTGCGCCCTTGCGGTGGCCATGTTCCGGAGAAGCTGCGAGAGTATTTTTTGCCCACCGGCGATTGCCATCCAAAATGATTCCGACGTGGTGTGGAGTTTCATCGTAATTTAAGTGAGCAAGCAGGCGTCTTTCATAGAGTGGATAAAGAATCGACTTTACGACCTTCTTTATTGCTGCCTTCATCGCGGATACGTTTTATTCGGGAAGAGCTGAGCCGCCAGTTAGCGCTGCGTATTCGGCTCGCGCTCGACGATCTGCGACAAACGACGCTATCGGCAGAGTACCTGCAGCTAAATATCCCAACATGCTAAAAAATGGCTTACGAACGGAGAGCGAATAATTGAAGGCTGTGAGCACATAAATCATGTACATAAATCCGTGGACCACGGCAATCAAGCGGATAATCGTTGGTACGTTGTCATTGACCGCAGTTAATTTAATTGGCAGATAAACCAACCACAACAGCAGCGAGAGCACGCCAGCAACATTGGCCATTAGATGAAATCGAGCGAGAGCTCCTGCGCGGTTAAATTTAAAGAAATTCATAGCCAAACCCTACTCGCTCTTTGCTTTTGCATCTCGAAACCTGTTGTAGAAAGGAAAAGAAAGTATCAAAAGCCCAATAAACCACCATGTAATTACATATGCGATGTGCTGCCAATAAAATGCCCCGCCCTGCGAAAGCAACTGAGGAGCAGCAATATCTCCGCCTGTCGCGATGACGTATCCATCAAAAAGGTTAAATCCCGTATCTCCCGCAACGAGGGCTGGGTCTATTCGTGAAAGTCGGCCAGGGCCGCCTTCGGCTTGATCAACATTTTCACGTGGATAAAGTCGGCCACTGATCTGAATCTGGGAATTACCAGTACTGTCTTTAGGAAATGTTCCCGGGTCCAAGCCTCGAACAACTAGCACCGCTCTTTTGTCAGAAAGTCGGGCTAAAGAAACCCACAAGTCTTTCCTACTTTTTCTCCCATCAGTAAAACTCACCAATTGATTTGGTGCTACATAATTCTTTTCATACGTTGCTTGGAAAGTTACCAATCGATTAAAAGCTGTATTTCGTAAATTAGAACCGGCGCTTGCTACTTTAGTTAACTCAATGATCGCGCGTTCGGGTTGTGGCTTCTGAAATTTTGCCATTCCTTGTGCGCGATGCCATTGCCAAAGCCCAAGTTCAAAGCAGGTGGCCGCAGCTAACACAATGATTAATCCAAGGGCGAAAGTCTTAAGATATTTGCGCATTCAGAATTTATTGCTGTTCTGAGTCTGGCTTTTCAGCTGCCCGCTTGTAGCGTCGGTAAAAGCTGACTAAGAGAAGTGTTACCGCAGTAACCAAAAAAATCATCGTTAGCGAACCCACAAGGCCCACATTTATACTTGCAGGTGCATCATCCATGTCGCAATTATCCACCCAATGACTAGACTCCACGACATGAGTTCCCATTCCGAACCGGTAAATAGCCCTGAGATAACCGCCTTCTTAAAGGAGCGTTACGGGAAGAGTGGCAAAAATGGGAAATCAAACTGGCGCTCTGGATGGAAGCTTCCCGCAGCACTCCTTGCGCTGACTGGTGGCGCCTGGCTCATCTGGAGCGCAGCTCATGCGGCAAGCCCTGAAATTCGATCCACTCTCATTTCATTTAAATCACTCTCATCCACCTCAATTCAGATTCGATATTCAGTTCAGATCAAAGATCCCACCCGCAATCACCAATGCACCTTGGTCGCCCGTGACGGGGATAAAAACACTGTGGGCGAAATTGTTGATCAAATCCCCCTTGGTGTAGCAAGCACTACGCGTGAAGTACTCATTCCTTCTCGATTACAAGCAGTAAATGCTGGTATCGCTTCTTGTTCTTCCCTGTAAACTTTCCTACCTTATGGCTGATATGAGTAACACTCCTAAAACATGGTTGACCCAAGCTGCTGCAGACAGACTGAGCGGTGAGCTAGCCGACCTTGAAGGACCACGTCGCGCTGACATTGTGAAGAAGATTGAAGCTGCGCGCGCTGAAGGAGACCTCAAAGAAAATGGCGGTTATCACGCCGCAAAAGATGAGCAAGGAAAAATCGAAGCTCGTATTCGCCAGCTCAAACACATGCTTGATAATGCGCACATCGGAGAACCTCCGGCGAGCGCGGATGGAATTGTTGGACACGGGATGCGCGTCATTGTCGACATGATGGGTGATGAGATGCATTTCCTCTTGGGCTCGCGTGAAATTGATATCGAAGGTCTAGATGTCTATAGCGAAAAATCTCCACTTGGGTCAGCGGTGATGGGCCAAAAAATTGGTGAGACCGTCACCTACACGGCTCCGAATGGACGCGAGATTAAAGTCACCATAAAAGACGCTAAATTCCATTAATCCGGGCGTCTTCGGTGGCGGCTTGGAATATTGAGCGTATGATTATGGTTGAAAGTTAAAGTAATTCCTGTTTATTTGAGGATTTTAATAAAAGCACGCACCTTAGAGGAGATACATGTCTGCCCAAGCTAAAAAGGCTCACGATGGCCAATTAAGTCATAAAGAAATTATGGCTGTACTCAGCGGTTTGATGATGGGAATGCTGCTCGCAGCTCTCGACCAAACAATTGTTTCAACAGCTCTTAAGAGAATTGTGGAAGATTTCAACGGGCTATCCCATTACACCTGGGTTGTGACCGCCTACCTTCTTACTTCAACAGCTTCTACTCCGCTGTATGGAAAAATTTCTGATCTATATGGTCGCCGTCCAGTATTCCAATTCGCCATCATTACCTTCCTTATTGGTTCGTTTGCAGCTGGTGCTGCTCAGAGCATGACTCAACTTATTATTTTCCGTGCCCTCCAAGGATTGGGCGCTGGTGGCCTGATGGCACTCACATTCGTCATTATTGGGGACATCGTTTCGCCTCGCGATCGAGGCAAGTATCAAGGCTACTTTGGTGCAGTATGGGGACTTTCCTCTGTTGCAGGTCCACTTCTTGGTGGATTCTTCTCAGACCACAATCACATCCTTGGAATCGTTGGCTGGCGCTGGATTTTTTACATCAATCTTCCAGTTGGATTAGCTGCCCTAGTAATTACTACTGCAAGTTTGCACATTCCTAAAGTTAAGCGGGAACACAAGATTGATTATCTTGGAGCGCTACTTATGGTCTCAGCTGTTTCAGCGCTGCTTTTGGCAGTATCGGTATTTGGCCCTGAAAGCGGCTGGACTGCGCCAAAGACTCTCGTAGCATTTGGAATATCAGCAGCACTAATAATTGGATTCTTAATTCAGGAATCTGTCGCTACAGAACCAATTCTTCCGTTGGATCTCTTTAAAAATCATACATTCTCAATTACATCAATCTTAGCTTTCATTATTGGTGCCGGAATGTTTGGCGCAATTATTATGGTTCCGCTTTACCTACAGATCGTTCAAGGTAACTCTGCAACATCTGCCGGCTTGAAGTTGATTCCATTTATGATTGGTATTGTTTCGATGTCAATCTACAGCGGCAAGACCATTTCTAAACATGGACACTATAAGCGCTTCCCAATTATTGGCCTTACCTTAATGGCAATAGGTATCGGATTTATGACGACTCTAGGAACTCATACCCCATATTGGAAGCTTGCCATTTATGCCTGCTTAATTGGAATGGGTCTTGGATTTTCGATGCAGACCATTGTTATTGCGTTACAAAATGCAGTTGAATTTAAGGATATGGGAGTTTCGACTTCTGCCAATACATTCTTTCGCTCCGTTGGAGGAACAATTGGAGTTGCACTCTTTGGAACCATCTACGCCAATAAATTGGCAAGAGAACTTCCAAAAGCAATAACAAATGTGGCAACGACAAATCCTGGTGCAATGGCAGGGTTTACACCAGAGAAAGTTGCACAACTTCGCAACAATACCTCGGTGTTAAAGTCATTCACTCCACAACTTCAAGAAGGAATTCTAGGGGCCTTTGTTAAGGGATTCCATGCAGTCTTTATTTCAGCACTTCCACTGATTCTGTTGGGCCTTGCTTTCGCATTCTTCTTACGCGAAAAACCACTTAAGACAGGGGCAGCACACGCTGCAGCTCGCGATGAAGCAGCGGGAGAGTCTGTCGGTTAATCTCCAATTAAAAAGCCCCGCCAATTTATTTGGCGGGGCTTTTTTTATTATTAATTACCGATCACGGAGAATTGAAAGCAAGCGAATGATTTCAAGATATAGCCAGACAACAGTGACCATTAATCCAAAACCTGCACGCCATGATTCTTCATGAGGCGCACCCGCATTAATCATCTTTTGAATTTGATCGAAATCAACAATGAGGAAGAATGAAGCAAGCGCTACGCCTCCGACACAAAGGAGAAGTCCAATTCCGCCCGTGTATAGGCCGTGACCCTTTCCAACTCCAAATGCGCCAGAAATCATTGAAATTAATCCAAGAAGTAAATATC
>CAIVOW010000047.1 GCA_903907665.1 uncultured Actinomycetes bacterium
AGAAATCAGACTTTGCACATCAGCAATTTCATTTTTCGGAGAGTTCATGGTTATTTGGCCAGTAGATTGACCAAATCCGCGCGCACTCCAAGCTAAAACTACATAGCCGCTATCGGCAAGGAATCGAGCTTCAGTCGAAACAGAGTCTTTGCTTCCGCCAAAACCGTGTGCCAACAAAATTGCAGGGGCTGGTAATTTGCTCGGTAAATAAAGTGAGCTATCCAGGTTGACGCCTTGTGCGCCTTTAAGTGTCAACGTGATTGGAAGTGAAACTGGCGCAGCAGCTTGTGCCACTTCGAATCCGCTGAAACTCGCAGCCAAAAGTGTCAGGGCTACTAAAAGACGGGATTTCATCTCTCAACTCTATTAGAGCCGTAAGAGTGCTCGTTACATCTTATTTACGGCATTCACGGCATTCACGCTAATATATTGAAATGCGCGCTCAGGGATTCGGTAAGAAAATGTTACTTACTTCACTATCTTCACTATCTTCACTATTGGCCACATTAGTGGTTGCACTTGTGACGTCCGGCACGACAGTGGCAACACATGCCGATACCAATGTAGCTGGCAATGTAGCTGGCAATGTAGCTGGCAACCTAGCCGTAAAGACATACACCGCCACGATGTCTGCGCCACACACTCCTGCTGGGCAAAATGGTGGCACTGATGATTATCACTGCTTCCTGATTGACCCGAAGGTAACGCAAGATTCCCTCATTCTCTCCTCGCAATTCGTTCCACAAAATCCATCAGTCGTTCACCACGCGATTTTGTTTCAGATTGATGCATCAAACGTTGCTCAAGCACAACAACTCAATGCTGGCGGTGATGGCTGGTCATGCTTTGGTGGATCTGGCCTTGGCGGAAATCTCGGATCGTTCCTGACATCCCCTTGGCTTTCCTCTTGGGCTCCAGGTCGCGGGAAAGATGTGATGCCAAAAGGATTTGCTACTTCATTTAAAAAAGGAAGCCAGATTGTTTTGCAAGTGCACTACAACCTGCTTATGGTGGGGAAAGATTCTGTACTTAAGGATCAATCAAAAGTTATTTTGAGCGCAATTCCAGCTAAAGGTTCAAAGCTCAAGATTCTTAACTCAGACCTTGTAGCCGCTCCAGTTGAGCTAGCTTGCCCGGCAGGTATCACTGGACCGCTCTGTTCACGCAAGGCCTCGCTCGCAGATTTAGCTGCGCGCACCTCTTCTCAAAGTGCTTTTGAATCAGCTGGATTAAATCTGCTGTGTGGGCAAGATGCAATTAACCCGAAGCCTTCATTAACGTCAACGTGCGATAAGACAATTACAGTAAATGAAACAGTCATTCAAGCTGCCCCTCATATGCATTTACTTGGAACTTCGCTCAAATTAATTGCTAATCCTGGTACTTCACGTGAAAAAGTTATTCTAAGTCGCCCAAATTACAACTTTGATGATCAATCTGCGACTGTCCTAAAAAATCCTATTCAACTAAAAGCAGGCGATACGGTTCGAGTAATTTGCACATTCAATCCAAAGCTACGTCAGTTGCTTCCTGGATTAAAAAACCTACCTGCTCGATATGTGACATGGGGCGAAGGCTCCTCCGATGAAATGTGCTTGGGAGTTATGGGAGTCTCAGTCACTCGCTAGTTCCACTTGATACTCTTAAGTGCATAACGAAAGGTTCACATAATGGGCTTACGCTGGGGATACATGGGCACTGGGCGGATTGCGCACGTAGTGGCCGCAGATTTCAAAATTGCAGGGCTTAACATTCAAGCCGTTGGATCGCGCAATATTGAATCGGCTCAGGCTTTCGCAAAAGCTCACTCTATTCCCGAGGCGCACGGCTCGTATGAAGAATTAGTAGCAAATCCGAACATTGATATTGTCTACATCTCAACACTTAACTTTGTTCATGCAGAAAATGCACTTCTGGCTATCAATGCCGGTAAACATGTTTTGCTTGAAAAGCCATTTACGATGGATGCAAAGCAAGCTCTGCGAATCCAGAAGGCTGCTCGCGAAAAAAATGTATTTGTGATGGAAGCAATGTGGACCAGGTTCCTGCCATCCATGGACGCAGTATTTGACGTGCTTAAAAAAGGAACAATTGGAAAACCTCAGATGGTGATTGCAGATCACAGCCAATATTTACCGCCAGAAATTTCTTCGCGGTTGTGGGATTTACATACTGGTGGAGGGGCGCTGTTGGATCTGGGCATCTACCCAATCTCATTTGCTGCCAGAGTGCTGGGATTACCTGATGAAGTACTGGCTGTTGGCCGGATAGCGTTTGAAGGAATGGATGAAGCAACATCTATGGTCTTCAATTATGAAGATGGGTCGCAAGCTGCGCTAACCACATGCATGACGGTGGCGGGACCTGTAACAGCAACAATTCTTGGCGAAAAAGGATCGATTGAAATCGATAAAACTTTCTACGCCCAAACATCCTTTACCGTCTATGACAATGAGCGCAATGTTCTATTGAGATACGACACTCCCCCAGTTCCAGGTACCGGGCGCCAATTCCAAGCAATCGAGGCAGAACGCTGCGTAGCGGCAGGGTTAATCGAGTCACCGGTGATGTCGGTAGAAGAGTCAGTTGATCTCATGCAGATCATGGATGACATCCGCTTAGAAATCGGTGTTATTTGGGATTACGAAGACGTTCGATAATTCGCGTTTTTACTTTCGAAACGCTGTAGTAAATCTCGGGCGATCGTTGAGATCATTATGTAATCGAATATTAGTGAACTCTAATTCCAACGCGCTTTTAATCAGAGCGCCTTGAGTTTCATGGTGCTCTATTGCAAGCATTCCCCCTGACTTCAACAATCGCGATGCAGCTTGGATAAATAGGCGAGGAACATCCATACCATCTAGGCCACCAAGAAGCGCTGCAGCCGGCTCGTTCAAAACATCATGAGGCAAAATTTGCTCATTTGGAATATATGGCGGATTTGCCACAACAATGTCGCACTTAACACCCATAAGCGCGCTCACAACGCTCTCTTCGACAACGCGAATAGGTAAATCATATTTAGCAATATTTTTATGCAGCCATGGCAGAGCTTCGACCGAATTTTCAACGGCGATAACAGCCACTTTCTTCTTACCGGCAGTTTCAGTTTGTAGGGCAATTCCAATCGCTCCTGAACCTGCTCCCAGATCAAGAATCGAAACAGTCTCATCAAATTTATTGAGATTATGTAAAACTTCATCAACCAATAACTCAGTTTCTGGGCGAGGGATCAATACGCCTTCACCAACTTCGAGCTCCAAGTATCTAAATGCACTTTCACCAATGATGTATTGGGTTGGTCTGCCCGCTAACCGCTCGCTTATGAAACCTTGGAAATCCTCGCGAATCTGGGTAGTAAATTCAATTGCCTTGGAATGTAAATCCATTCGGGTGACATGCGCTGCATGTGCCAATAAAAGCTCGGCGTCGACTGGATTGATATCTCTAGTAGCTAACTGCTCTTTTGCAGCTCGAAGTAGTTCCTTCATAACGTTCTTGTTTTCCTATTATTTCTTAGCGTTACTCGCTCGCGAGCTTCGCGGCTTTATCTGCAGCAAGGAGTGCATCTATCATGTCATCGAGCTCGCCATTGAGAACGGCATCCAAGTTATTTGCTTTGTAGTTAACTCGGTGATCAGAGATACGATTTTCTGGATAGTTATATGTGCGAATCCGCTCTGATCGATCAACAGTGCGAACCTGAGATTTGCGCTCAGCCATTGCAGCGGCATCGGCTTGTTCTTGAGCATGAGCCAACAGGCGGGCGCGCAAAATACGCATTGCGCTATCTTTGTTTTGAAGCTGAGATTTTTCATTTTGGCATGAGACCACAACACCAGTTGGAATATGTGTAATGCGAACAGCCGAGTCAGTCGTGTTAACTGATTGCCCACCAGGCCCAGAAGAGCGATAAACATCGATACGCAAATCCTGTTGTCTCACTTCAACGTCGACTTCATCGGCTTCAGCCAGAATCAATACTCCTGCAGCTGAGGTATGGATTCGACCTTGTGATTCAGTTTCTGGCACGCGTTGTACGCGATGTACTCCGCCTTCAAATTTTAATTTAGCATAAGGGGTCTCACCGGGTTGAGCAGTCCCCTTAGATTTAATTGCCATGCTCAGTTCCTTGTATCCACCCATTTCTGAATCGGTGGTATCAATAATTTCAGCTTTCCAATTATGTTTTTCGGCATAACGTGTATACATGCGAAGTAAGTCACCGACAAAAAGCGCGGACTCATCCCCTCCAACACCGGCTTTAATTTCAAGAATGACGTCACGGTCTTCATTTGGATCACGTGGAAGAAGTAGATCTTCTAACTCTGCTTCAGCTGCATGAAAAGCTGCTTCAAGTGCTGGAATCTCGTTTGCAAATGATTCATCTTCGGCAGCCATCTCTTTACCGGCAGCCAAATCTTCTTCTGCGGATTTAAATGCGCGATAGCCACCAATAACTGGGCCAAGGGCTGCATAACGCTTACCTAGCTGACGAGCCTTACCTTGATCTGCGTGAATGGAAGGATCAGCAAGATCTTTTTCAAGTTGGGCGTACTCGGTAAGCATCGCAGGGACTTGTCCGAAACGTTCTTTGCTACTTTCTTTCGCCATCTCACTTCTCCTTTCCTATGGATTTTAAGTTATTTAGATTTTAAGTTAATCAGATTTTAATTTTTTTAGATTCGAATCGATTGGCTACGCAAAATAAAAGAGACCCCATGCACCGCAGTGGGTGCAAAGTGGGGCCTCTTAAGAAAAACTACTTGAGAACTTGCTTGCGCTTTACTGGCGCCTTTTCTACTTTTGGAGTAGCTGCTTGAGCTGCTGCTGTCTTTGCTTGACGAGCTTCGAATGCTGCAACACGGCCGCCAGTATCGAGGATACGTTGCTTCCCCGTGTAGAAAGGATGACATTCGCTGCACACTTCAACGTAAATGGAACCGGAAGCTTTTGTGCTGCGAGTTGTGAATACCTGGCCGCAACCGCATGTAACGGTGGTCTCTAGGTAATCTGGGTGAATATCGTTCTTCATTTTCATTCTCCAATTGATGTTCGGGACTGGGTCCGAGTGGAATCTCGGTGAACCAGCGGTTGAATGTTACAGGCGCTCACGGGGAGCGCCTAATTCACTCGTAATTAACTCGTAATTACGGGGTATCAGACCCCGTTTAGCGTGGAGCTAGGTGCTTTTTCTGCACTTGCTTCGCTTATGGTGGTCTTTTGAATCTGGAGCAAGAATTCAACGTTGGACTTAGTGCCCTTCATCTTTTCAAGAAGAAGTTCTAGTGCCTGTTGTGAATCCAAAGCGTGCAGAACGCGACGCAAACGCCAAACAATGTTGAGCTCTTCAGTTCCCATAAGGATTTCTTCCTTACGTGTACCAGATGCATCAATGTCGACTGCTGGGAAAATACGCTTATCTGCAAACTTACGATCAAGCTTGAGTTCCATATTTCCAGTTCCCTTGAACTCTTCAAAGATAACTTCATCCATCTTTGAACCAGTTTCAACGAGAGCAGTTGCAAGAATAGTTAGCGATCCACCGTTTTCAATATTACGAGCAGCTCCGAAGAACTTCTTTGGTGGATACAAAGCCGCTGAATCCACGCCACCAGACAAGATACGTCCTGAAGCGGGAGCAGCGATGTTGTAAGCACGACCAAGACGCGTGATTGAATCGAGTAGAACAACTACATCGTGGCCAAGTTCTACAAGGCGCTTTGCTCGCTCAATGGCTAGTTCAGCAACCGTGGTGTGATCATCTGCTGGGCGGTCAAAAGTAGAAGCAATAACTTCACCCTTAACGCTGCGCTGCATATCAGTTACTTCTTCGGGACGCTCATCAACGAGAACAACCATCAAATGACACTCAGGATTATTCGTTGTGATTGCGTTAGCAATTGATTGAAGAACCATTGTCTTACCAGCCTTAGGAGGCGAGACAATAAGTCCGCGCTGTCCCTTACCGATTGGGGCAATTAAATCGATGATACGAGTTGTCAAGATGCCCGGCTCTGTTTCAAGACGTAGGCGTTCCTGCGGATAGAGCGGAACTAGTTTCGAGAATTCAACGCGATTGCGTGACTCTTCAGGATCTTTTCCGTTAACAGTATCGAGCTTGGCAAGTGCGCTGAATTTCTCTTTGCGCTCTCCCTCTTTTGGCTCGCGTACTTGTCCAGTAATGACATCGCCCTTACGTAATCCAAAGCGACGCACTTGTTGGAGTCCAACATAAACATCATCTGGGCTTGGAAGATATCCACCTGTACGGATGAATGCGTAATTATCAAGAATGTCGAGTAGCCCGCCTACTGGAAGAAGCACATCATCTTCACTCAAAATAACTTCACGCTCGTTACGATCCGGGCGGTCACCACGGTCGCGGAAGCGATTATTGCGATCGCCACGATCGTTTCGGTCCCCACGGTCCCCGCGATCACTACGATCACTTCGGTCACGATTGCGACGGTTGCCGCGATCATTACGGTCATTGCGATCATTACGGTTGCCGCGGTCGTTACGGTCCCCACGGTCATTACGGTCACCGCGATCGCTGTTTTGGGAATCTGAATTTTCAGTCTTTTCTACATTGTCAGAGTCATCGCTCAATTCTGAGTCCTCATTTTCATCATTATTATCGCTGTTAT
Organism: uncultured Actinomycetes bacterium; assembly: GCA_903907665.1. The sequence goes on from CAIVOW010000047.1 coordinate 6,654, forward strand.
CGCCGCTTGATTTTTTGGCGTTGCGATTATTGCGCGCTTGTTGTTTGGCAGCACGGCGCTCTTCTTTCTCGAGCTTTGCGGCTTCGCGATTTGCAGCTTGTAGATCAGCAATAGATTGCACGAGAGCGGCTTTCGCCAACTTGGCAGCCCCATCGATACCTAGAGCGGCAGCTGTCTTCTTGAGCTCAGGCAACGTGAGTGCACTGAGGTCTCCCGGAGCTTTTTCAGCTTTTACGGGGCTTGTTGTCTTCTTATCAACCATGAACTTTGGTTTTACCTTTGTTAGTTTTTCATTTGATTATGCATTTATTTGCGATATCTGAACCCGTAAACAGGAGTTATCAACTTTGTAAAGTGATTGTTGGCTTTTTAGACCTACCCTAAATGTTGAAAATATTTAAGGGATTGTGGTCTCGCCTTCAGACAGGAGAAACCTAACACAAATCCGCTGGGCTATGCCACTCCTTGAGCAGAAATTGCCAGCTTTTTAGCAGTAAATCCCTCACCCGCCGCGTGAATAATGTCATCAGCATCCTGCTCGCTACCCGTATGGAGCACGAGAACTGTTGGGCCTGCACCCGAAATTGTTGCCGCAACACCTGCTGCGCGAAGCTTTTTTAAGAGCGCTGACGACTTTGGCATTGCTTCAGCGCGATATCCCTGGTGCAAATGATCTTCTGTCGCAGTGAAAAGTAAGTCAGGACGATGCGAAAGTGCATGCACAAGTAAGGCAGCTCGAGCGGTGTTTAATACTGCTTCGTGATGTGGAATTGTTTCAGGAAGTAACTTACGGGCCTTGCTTGTTGCTAGATGATTTTCAGGAATAAAAGCAATTGCTTTAATACTCGAATCTACGTGAATCTTGACCGCACGCCCAATGGCTTTGCCATTTTCAATCGAATTATCCATCCACGCAATAGTTGCTCCCCCAAAAAATGCAGCCGACACATTATCTGGATGGCCTTCAAGTTCAGTAGCAAGAGCAATTAGATCTTCATCGGTAAGAAGTTCATCTCCACCTAAGACAAGGGCTCTAGCTAGCGCCAATCCTCCGACTATCGCTGATGAGCTTGAACCTAGCCCGCGACCATGAGGTGTGACATTGAGTGCTCGAAGCGCAATCCCAACTGGCTTAGCGCCCATAAACTCAAAACCTTTTAGCATTGATTTAATAACTAAATTGTTCTTATCTAATTTAATTGAGTTGTCATCTGCGCCTTCTCCAGAAACATCAACATCAAAAGTTGGATCATCGAGAATTTGAGCGGCGTAATGATCACGAAGGTCTAGTGCGATTCCTAGTGAATCAAAGCCAGGTCCAAGGTTTGCGCTTGTGGCAGGAACAGAAACCTGTGCCATTGTCGCCCTGAACGTAACTCGATTCATCGATGCCATTTTTTATTCCTGTCCCTCGCCTTATAGACCCATTGCTGCAACGGCAGCTTTAACATCAACAGGGATGATTGTTGGGGCAGCGGCGCTATCTAGAATCCAGGCAACGTCCTTCAGACCATTTCCAGTAACAGTAATGACAATTGTCTTATCTTTTGGAAGCTTTCCTTCTGACTTTTTCTTTAACAAGCCAGCGATACCCGCAGCAGATGAGGGTTCTACAAAGATTCCTTCTTTATTTGCAACTAGACGATAGGCCTCAAGAATTTGATCATCTGTGACCGAATCAATCAGTCCTCCAGATGCATCTCGCGCATCTATGGCTTGCTCCCACGAGGCTGGGTTACCGATACGAATTGCAGTTGCAATCGTCTCTGGCTTTTCGATAATTTTGTTTTGAACAATCGGTGAAGCACCTTCAGCTTGGAATCCCCACATCGCAGGAAGTTTCTTAGAAATGTTATCGGCGTAGTACTCGTTATAGCCTTTCCAATATGCGGTGATATTTCCAGCGTTACCAACAGGCAGCACGTGCATATCTGGAGCATCGCCAAGAGCATCCACAATTTCAAATGACGCTGTTTTCTGCCCCTCGATACGGAAAGGGTTAACTGAATTCACAAGTGAAACTGGATAATCTTTGGATAGGTCACGAGCTAGATTAAGGCAATCATCGAAGTTTCCTTCGACTTGAAGTAGGCGCCCACCGTGAGCAATCGCTTGAGCTAATTTGCCCATCGCAATTTTTCCTTCGGGTACCAGCACTACCGGCACCATGCCAGCCTTAGTTGCATACGCTGCGGCAGAGGCAGATGTATTTCCTGTCGATGCACAGATAACAGCCTTAGCGCCATCTTCTGCTGCTTTCGATATTGCCATCGTCATTCCGCGGTCTTTAAATGATCCCGTTGGATTCATACCTTCTACTTTAAGCCAGACGTTATTGCCTAACATCTCTGAAAGCACACATGCATAAACAAGAGGCGTACCGCCTTCTCCGAGTGTGACCACTGGAGTCTTATCTGAGACAGGTAGGCGATCGCGATACTCAGCAATTACACCACGCCATTGATGAGCCATTATGAAGGGAGCCCCTCTACTCGAATGACGCTTGCAATTCGTTTAACGAAAGTTAAAGCGCCCAATTGTTTAACCGTTACAGCCAGCGCTTCTTCCGTTGCAAGGTGGGTTGTAACTGTCAATTCTGCAGCATCTTCATGGCCAGTTTGGCGCACAGTTGAAATTGAAACATCATTCGCTGCAAAAGTATTAGCGACACCGGCCAGTACACCAGGGCGATCTAAAACTTCTAGGCGAATCAAATAACGCGTATGCGTGGTACCAATATCGGCAATGGTCAAAGTTGCGTAATCAGTTGTGGCAGGAGCCGTACGTCCGTCAATAATATTTCTTGCGATTGCAACTAAATCGCCCAGCACTGCAGATGCAGTTGGAACACCACCTGCGCCACGTCCATAAAACATCAGCTCACCTGCTGCTTCAGCTTCAACGAATACTGCGTTATATGCACCCCGGACCGCTGCAAGTGGATGAGTATTAGGAAGAAGAGTTGGATGCACTCGCACCGAAAGTTTTTCATCATCGATGTTCTCGGCAATAGCTAGCAGCTTGATGACCATGCCCATATCTTTTGCAATCGCAATATCGCGGGATGTGAGTTTTGTAATGCCTTCGCGGTAAACATCAGCGTCGGTCACGGTGTGATGAAAGGCCAGTGTCGCCAGAATCGCAGCTTTGGAAGCAGCATCAAATCCTTCGACATCCGCCGTTGGATCTGCTTCAGCAAAACCGAGTGCTTGGGCTTCTTTAAGGGCAACATCAAAATCAGCGCCAGTCTCAAACATTTTAGTTAAAATAAAGTTAGTTGTGCCGTTCACAATTCCCATAATTTTTGTGACGTAATCACCAATCAAAGATTCTGATAACGGGCGAATAATTGGAATAGCGCCAGCTACTGCTGCTTCATAATAGAAATCCACATCATGTTTATCTGAGGCAGTTTCAAGTTCATCTCCGTGTCTGGCAAGCAGAGCTTTGTTAGCTGTGATGACGGCCTTACCATTATTCAACGCTTTCAAAAGGTATTCGTGGGCTGGATCAATTCCACCCATGAGTTCAATGATCACATCAATCTCTGGATCATTCACAATGGAAAGTGCATCGTTAGTAAGAAGCGCCTTATCAATTCCAGGACGTGCAACGCTTAGATCGCGAACGGCAATCTTCTTGATAACCAGGTTGGCGCCAGAGCGAGCTTTAAAATCAATCCGGCTCTCTGCCAATAGCCGGGCCACTTCTGAGCCGACCACGCCACAGCCCAAGAGACCAACGTAAAGCGTCTCTTTATCAAGTTTAGAAATTGTAGGCATGGGTGAATTATCGCAAACTAATTAGATATCTAGCGCCAATAAATCAGCTTCAGTCTCGCGGCGCACGATTATTCGAGCTTTTCCATCGATTACAGCTATAACGGCAGGCCTAGTGAGATGGTTGTAATTGCTGGCCATTTGGCGACCATATGCGCCAGTAACAGGAACTGCCAAGATATCTCCTGGTGCAATATCTTGAGGAAGATTGATATCGCGAATAATTATGTCTCCTGATTCACAATGTTTACCAACGATGCGACTAGTCACGTTGTGAGCCGATGATGTTCGATTAGCTAAAATCGCATGATACTTGGCGTCATAAAGTGCGGGGCGCATATTGTCAGTAAATCCGCCATCGACTGCGATGTAATGCCGGGTCTCTCCGCCATCTAATTCAATATTTTTTGTTGTTCCAACTGTGTAGAGAGTGGTCGTTGTTGGTCCGGCAATAGCCCGGCCTGGTTCAATCGAAATATGTGGGACTCGCAGCCCAGCATTAGCGCATTCCTCAAAAACAATTTTTGCTAATTCCCCAAGAACGAAATCAGGATTAATTGATTCTTCTCCCGGAAGATAAGCGATACCGAAGCCACCACCAAGATCAAGTTCAGGAAGTTCATCGTCGAAGTGATCACGGAATTTTGCAAGTAAACCAATTAAGCGGTGAGCAGCAATTCCAAATCCCTCTGCATCAAAAACTTGTGAACCAATGTGCGAATGTAGACCCACTAGTTTCAGTGACTTAAGCGCTTCAATCTCTTCAATGGCTTTCCACGCCGAGCCAGATGCAAGTGAAAATCCAAATTTCACATCTTCGTGGGCGGTAGCAATAAATTCATGTGTGTGCGCCTGAATGCCGGGCGTTACGCGGATCAAGACCTTTTGAATCACTTTATGGTTTGCAGCTATCCGGGCTACGCGCTCAATTTCATGGAATGAGTCAATAACAATCGCGCCGACCCTTGCCAGCACAGCTTTTTCTATTTCTGCTTCACTCTTGTTATTTCCATGGACCTCAATCCGGTCTGCCGGGAAATTAACAGCGAGCGCAACAGCAAGTTCTCCCCCGCTAGCAACATCAATCCCGAGTCCAACACTTTCAATCCAGCGTGCAATTTCTTTGTTCAGAAATGCTTTGCTGGCGTAATAGACGCGCCCTGTATTAGTCCCAAAGTGTTTCTCAAGGGCGCTCTTAAAACCTAAGGCGCGAGCTTTAAAATCTGCTTCATCTACAACAAAAAGTGGTGAGCCAAATTCCTTAACCAGCGAAGCCGCTGTGATACCCGCAATAGAAAGGTGTGAATCAAACTTAGCGTTGGAGGAGAAGATATCTGCTGAAAAAGTTGCTGAGTTCAAAGACGATTGGTTTAGCGATTGGCCTGGTGATTTGTCTGGTGATCGGTCTGCTGAGGGCGACATTTATTCTCCCTCCTTACATCTTCTCGGGTGCACTTACACCCAACAAGGCTAACGAATTAGCGATGACCTGCGCTGTTGATTTACATAGCGTGGCACGGGCGGAATGAAGTTCTGAAACGGCTTCATCTCCCATTGGAAGTACGCGGCAATCGGCATAAAACCCGTGATACAGCCCAGCTAGCTCTTCGGCATAACGTGCAATTCTATGAGGTTCGCGCATTTCTGCAGCCCCTGCGACGACTCGAGGAAATTCGCCCAAAGCACCGATTAATTCGCGCTCACGCTCGTGGATCAATAATTCGGGGTGGATATGAGTTGGGCCAAATGGAATATTGAGATCGCCCGCATTGCGAAGCACTGCACAAATTCGAGCATGCGCGTATTGAACGTAATAAACCGGGTTTTCATTTGTATGACTGCGTAGCAAATCCACATCCATCACCATCGGAGTTTCAACCGGATAGCGAATCAAGGTGTAACGAGCGGCGTCAACCCCAACTTTTTCTACCAACTCTTCCAACGTGATGATTGTTCCGGCGCGCTTGGAAAGCTTGACCTCTTCCCCATTCTCCATAATTTTGACTAGCTGGCCGATCAATATCTCAACATTATATTTTGGGTCATCCCCCGCGCATGCAGCGAGCGCTTTTAGGCGACCAACATAACCGTGGTGGTCTGCTCCGAGCATGTAGATACAAATATCGAAACCACGTTCACGCTTGGAAATATAGTAGGCCGAATCTGAGGCGAAATATGCATGCGAGCCATCGCTCTTAATCATTACCCGGTCTTTATCATCACCAAAATCAGTCGTGCGCAACCAGGTAGCCCCATCTTGAATAAACACGTGGCCATGAGCAACTAAACGTTCTTGGGTGTGCTTGAAGAAATCATTGTCATATAAAGACTTCTCTGAAAACCAAACATCGAAATGTGTGCCAAAGGCATCAAGCACATCTTGTTGTTGCTTTAATTGCAGCGCATATCCTTCATCTCGAAAAGCGGCATTACCTTCCTCTTCAGCCAACGAGGTGAAATCTGGTTTGGCCGAGATAATTTCTTTAGCTAAATCTTGAATGTAGGCCCCGTGATAACCATCTTCGGGAGTTGGGTTATTCAATGCAGCGGCGCGAAGAGATGCGCCAAATTTATCCATCTGCACGCCACGATCATTGATATAAAACTCTCGGGTGACTTGTGCTCCAGCAGCGCTAAGTACCCGGCCCAATGCATCTCCTACTGCTGCCCACCTTGTGTGTCCCAGATGAAGTGGTCCAGTTGGATTGGCGCTGATAAATTCAAGGTTAACTTTTATGCCAGCTAACGAATTACCCGTACCAAAATTTTTACCATTTTCCAAGATCGAGGCAATAACTCCGCCCTGGCTTGCCTTGCCAACTGTGAAATTTATAAAACCAGGTCCGGCAATATCTATTGCATCTAACTGAGATGAGATCGAATCCTGTTCAAGTCCGGTTTTTAAGAATTCAGCTACTGCTCGAGGAGTCATTCCTGCTGGTTTTGCTACTACCAATGCGATAGATGTTGCAAAATCTCCATGGTCGCGGTTCTTTGGCCGATCCAGCTCAAGCACTTCGGGGATCTCCCACCCTTGCGGCAAGATTCCTTCGGAAAGCCCGGCTTCTAATACTCTGCGCACGCCAGCGATAATCGCCTCTTGAATAGACGGCTGGTTAGGGTCAGTGCTCATTCATCTGAGTTTAGCCGCTTCATCAGTCCATTGCTGGGAAGTGTTATCAAACCGTTATGTAGCGATAGGAGTCATCTGAAGGGCCTGTACTAGTGTTCTGCAGGTCACATCCAATCGTAAGGTCAAAGCAGGTTTGGCCGGGGGTGTGTTTCTTCCGAAAGGGTATACATGACAAAGCGTCGTAACGCAGTCGTTGCAGCACTTGCTTCAGTAGCAATTGCCGTAACAGGACTCGCAACATCAGTACACGCAGCTTCAATCCAGGTTGGCGTAATTCTTCCTGATGCTGCTTCATCAGCTCGCTGGGAATCAGCGGATCGTCCATTCCTTGCAGCAGCACTTAAGTCTGCTGGAGTCACTTATGACATCCAAAATGCAAATGGCGATAAGACAGCATTCGCAACGATTGCAGATCAAATGCTTTCAAACGGTGCAAAGGTTCTCATCATGGTTAACCTTGATTCAGATTCAGCTAAAGCAGTTCAAGATAAGGCTGCAAAGCAAGGCGTTAAGACAATCGACTACGATCGTCTAACACTTAAGGGTTCTGAGTCATTCTACGTTTCATTCGATAACGTAGCTGTTGGCAAACTTCAAGGCACAGGAATTTACAACTGCCTTAAGGCTAAGAAGATTGCTAACCCACGTATCGTTTACCTAAACGGTTCACCAACCGATAACAACGCAACACTCTTCAAGCAGGGTTACGCTTCAGTTCTCGGCAAGTACGTCACAAAGAAGCAGATGACACTTGTTGCAGATCAGGCTGTCCCAGATTGGGATAACGTCAAGGGTGGAGTTATCTTCGAGCAAATGCTCACAAAGGCTGGCGGAAAGCTTGATGCAGTTGTATCAGCTAACGAAGGTCTTGGACTTGCAGCTGTAGCTGTTCTCAAGAAGAACGGTCTTAACGGCAAGGTCTGTGTATCTGGTCAAGATGCATCAGTTGATGGCCTTCGCGCTATCTTGACTGGTGACCTTTCAAACACCGTTTACAAGGGCATCAAGCAAGAAGCTAATGCTGCAGTAGGTCTTGCAGTTGCGCTTATCAAGGGCACAAAGGCTCCTACAAATGGCGTTACAAACAACGGAACAACAAACGTTCCTTCAGTTCTTCTCGTTCCAGTTGGAATCACAAAGCGCAACGTAAAGGTTGTTATTGCTGATGGCTTCCAGAAGAAGGCTGATGTCTGTAAGGGCATTGAGAAGCTTTGCACAGCTAACGGAATCTAATTCGTTCCTAGACTGTAAAAAGTAACAGAATCCGGTTCGGGGCCTCCCTGGACCGGATTTTCTGTAGTAAGTTAGATAAGCATCAAAGTTGAAACAATGTACATAAATGACATGTACATAAATGACATGCAAGTAAGAGAAATGTAAACAAAAGAGGAGTACATATGAGTGAGCCATTGCTCTCCCTCCGCAATTTGAACAAGTCCTTTGGGCCGGTTCATGTATTGCGCGGAGTGGATTTGGATGCATACGCCGGTCAGGTCACAGCCTTAGTTGGAGATAATGGAGCCGGAAAGAGCACGTTAATTAAGTGCATCGCCGGTATCTATCAAGCAGAAGAAGGTGATTTCTTCTTCGAAGGCAAGAAAGTTAATGTGCACGGTCCGCGAGATGCGACCGCACTTGGGATTGAAATTGTTTATCAAGATCTAGCGCTCTGCGACAACCTCGATATTGTTCATAATATGTTCCTAGGCCGCGAAGAAAAAAGTGGAATAGTTCTCAACGAAGAATCTATGGAAGCTTTGGCTCGCAAAACATTAGATGGTCTTTCTGTTCGTACAGTGAAATCGATTCGGCAAAAAGTTGCCTCTCTCTCCGGCGGTCAGCGTCAGACCGTGGCGATTGCCCGCGCGGTATTGTGGAATAGCAAGCTGGTCATTTTGGATGAACCCACTGCAGCACTTGGAGTTGCTCAGACCGAGCAAGTACTTAACCTAGTTCGCAGGCTTGCCGATAACGGCCTTGCAGTAATTTTGATTTCACATAACATCAATGATGTATTTCAGGTCGCTGACAACATAGCAACGCTCTACCTTGGCAATATGGCTGCCCAAGTGAAGAAAAATGATGTCACCCATGCCCAAGTAGTTCAACTCATCACAACCGGAAAAGCCGATGGAGTGCAATCAACGCTGAAGGGAGCCAGCGCATGAGCACAGATATACAGCCAGAGCTAAATCTAAAATCAGCAGCCGCTGATTATTGGTCCCGAATCAAGTCAGGAGATATCGGTTCATTACCTGCAGTTCTTGGCTTGGTATTTCTCTGTATCATTTTTGGTTTCATGTCAGATGTCTTCCTTACGCCAGGAAACTTTGCAAACCTATTAACCCAAGCGGCCTCCGTCATCGTGATTGCAATGGGCTTGATTTTCGTCCTATTACTTGGGGAAATTGATCTCTCTGCCGGCTATGCATCTGGAGTTACCGGAGCGGTTCTCGTACTGCTGGTTACCAATCATGGTTGGCCTTGGTATGCCGCATTGGCAATTTCTATTGCGGTCGGCGCTCTCATGGGTTGGGCAATTGGATTCCTCGTGGCTCGAGTTGGAATTCCTTCATTCGTTGTGACTCTCGCGGCATTCTTAGCTTTCCAAGGGTTACTTCTCCTGCTTGCAGGTGAAGGTGGAACTATCCGCATCGATGATAAAACAATCTTGGCCGTTCAAAATAACAATATGAAGCCAATAATAAGCTGGGCATTTTTTATCATTTGTAGTGCGATATATGTATTGAGTGGATTAAACCGCATCAATTCGCGCCGCAAGCTCGGTTTGAAATCTGATCTCAAGATTTTGTGGGGACTTAAAACAGGTGGACTTTTGCTTGTAACTGGTGGAGCGGTTTGGGCGCTTTGCATGGAACGTTCGAATAATCCCCAGCTGGTTAGCTTAAAAGGTATTCCAGATGTAGTTCCACTCATCCTTGCAATTTTGGTGGTGGGTACTTTTGTTCTTGGACGAACCGCTTTCGGTCGCCACCTTTATGCAGTTGGTGGCAACGCTGAGGCAGCCAGGCGCGCCGGCATAAACGTTAAAGCAATTCGCACATCAGTCTTCATAATCTGTTCAGCACTTTCAGCAGTTGCCGGGATGCTCTTTGCTTCCCGACAGAATTCAATTTCACCAACTACGGGTGGATCATCAACCCTGCTTTATGCAGTTGGCGCCGCTGTAATTGGTGGAACATCGTTATTTGGTGGAAAAGGAAAGCTTCGTGATGCGATTCTTGGTGGCCTCGTTGTAGCGGTTATCGATAATGGTATGGGCCTTCTTGGATATGCAGCAGGTATTAAGTTCATCGTTACTGGACTAGTTCTACTTGTCTCAGCAGGAGTAGATGCGCTTTCCCGCAAGGGCGGTTCAGGTTCGTAAGTCAAAGAAAAAAGCCCCCACTCGCGTGGGGGCTTTTTTAATGACCTTTTACTTTCCAAAACCCATCAGATGTTCAATGGCAAGTTGATCAAGTTTCTCATAACCATATCCACGCTTACCGGCAGCTTCTACATCAAAAGAATCCTTCTCCAGATCCTTCCAACTCTCCCCTGCCTTCAACGTTGGCTCTGCAAGTTCGTCGAGTCCGGCTTCAACGAGCGCAGCTTGAACGCGAGAATCTGCACGGAATGAGGCAGCGCGCTCTTTAAGCATCAAATACGTATTCATATTTGCTGAAGCTGATTCCCAAACACCTTTGTCATCTTCTGTGCGAAGCGGCTTGTAATCAAAGTGCTTTGGACCGGCGTAGTTGTAACGCTCAAGTAAATCAACGAGATAAAAGGCTGACTTCAAATCGCCATGACCAAAGACGAGATCCTGGTCGTACTTAGGGCCGTGCTGCCCATTGAGGTCGATGTGGAAAAGCTTTCCTTGCCAGAGGGCTTGCGCAATGCCGTGGACAAAGTTAAGGCCCGCCATTTGTTCATGTCCAACTTCTGGATTAACTCCAACCATTTCTGGATGATCAAGAGTCTCGATGAACCCGAGTGCGTGGCCAATAGTTGGCAAGAAGATGTCTCCGCGAGGCTCGTTTGGTTTTGGTTCAATTGCAAACTTCAGGTCATAACCTTTATCAATCACATACTGGCCAAGAATATTAAAACCTTCGCGATAACGCTCAAGTGCAACGTATGCATCTTTTACATCTGTTTCAGCGCCTTCGCGGCCACCCCAGCATACGTAAATCTTTGCACCTAGCTCAACTGCTAAATCAATATTGCGCATCACTTTGCGAATTGCAAAACGTCGAATGTCTCGATTGTTCGAAGTAAGCGCGCCATCTTTAAATACCGGGTGTGAAAATAGATTTGTCGTAGCCATTGGAACTTTCATACCAGTCTCATCAAGGGCCTTCTTGAATCTGGCGATATGCGCTGTGCGATCACTTTCACTACTTCCAAAGGGCACTAGGTCATCATCATGGAAGGTAACGCCATAAGCGCCACGCTTTGCGAGTTCATTGACGGTGCGCACTGGATCGAGCGGGTCGCGAGTCGCATCGCCAAAGGGATCGCGCGCTTGCCAACCAACGGTCCAAAGGCCAAAGGTGAACTTATCTGCGGGTGTCGGCGTATTCGCCATCTCATTCTCATTTCTCGCCTCAAAGGGAAGCGGTTTTGGATATTGCCTAACTTACCCCTAGCCTTCTCCTTGCGCCAGTAAGTACTTTCTATTGGAGCGCACTCGCGGGAGTGGTGAAATGGCAGACACGCAGGTCTTAGGAACCTGTGCTTTACGGCGTGTGGGTTCAAGTCCCACCTTCCGCACCAGTACTTCTTTTGTACTGCTTTTTATTTTTCCACTTATTTATAGGAGTTCTCTTGTCAATTTCGTCCAAAAAAGGCACAACCACGTCCGCAGTAACGGAAGGCTTAGATCCAAATCGTTGGCGCACACTTTTTGTTGTTGCTATCTCCCAATTAATGGTCGTTCTAGATTCTTCAATCGTGAACATTGCCATTCCACAGGCTAAGCGCGACCTTCACATCTCCAGCGCAAATCAACAGTGGATTGTCACTGCCTACACTTTGGCGTTTGGATCACTACTGCTTCTAGGTGGACGCATTGGTGACTTCGTAGGTCGCAAGCGCGTGCTAATCATTGGTCTTATCGGATTTGCGGCAGCTTCCGCACTGGGTGGCCTTGCATCCTCACAAGCACTCCTCTTTGCAGCCCGCGGACTCCAAGGCGTCTTTGGTGCACTTCTCGCCCCAGCCGCACTCGCAATTATCTCGGTGACATTCACCGTGCCTAAGGAACGCGCTCGCGCTTTCGGCGTCATAGGTGCAATTTCTGGCGGCGGAGCTGCCATTGGCTTGATTCTCGGAGGAACGCTGACTGAATACTTCTCATGGCGATGGTGTCTTGGAGTTAACCTTCCAATCGCAATAATTGCTGCGCTTCTCGCACTCAAATACGTCCACGAGTCAAAGGCTCAAGGCGATAGAAGTTATGACATTCCTGGAGTAATCACAGCGTCGGCTGGTCTGTTCTCACTTGTCTACGGATTCAATCGCGCTGCGACAAATGGTTGGGGAAACACAACAACGATTGCGCTATTTATTGTTGCAGCAATTTTGCTAGCAGTATTTGTTCTCATCGAGCAGAAGGTCTCAAATCCACTTTTACCTCTTCGTATCGTGACCGAACGCAACCGCGGTGGTTCCTACTTAGGTTCACTCGTTGTCGGCGCAGGTTTATTCTCAATGTTCCTCTTCTTGGGCATCTACTTTCAAACCATTCTTGGATATTCGCCGCTAAAATCAGGTTTCGCTTTCTTGCCGTTTACCGGAGGAATCATTGTATTTGCTGGCGTTGCCTCACAATTACTTCCAAAAGTTGGACCAAAACCTTTGATGATTCCTGGGCTCATTGCCGCAAGTATTGGCCTGCTTATGCTCACGCGCATAACTCCAGAAACGTCCTATGTAACGCATGTTCTTCCTTCAATTCTTATTATGTCTAGTGGAATGGCCCTTGTCTTCATTCCATTAACTACAACTTCTCTTCATGCGGTTGGAAACCATGACTCTGGAATCGCTTCGGCAATGTTAAACACTAGCCAGCAGATTGGAGGATCGCTCGGAACAGCGCTGCTAAACACAATTGCTGCAACGGCGAGCACTGCATACATAGCAACTCATGCTTCACTTGGAAAGAACGCGGCAGCATTCGGAATTGTTCATGGATTTACGCAGGCTTTTAAAGTTGGAGCAGCCCTGCTCTTTGCTGGCGCCGTAGTCTTATTCTTCTTTCTCAACATCGGAAAAGATGCTGTCGTTGAAACCGAAGGCGTAGTGGTTCACTAGTTAATTAGCTAGTTATTTAGCTAGCTAGCCAACTACCGCGAATAGGTTACGAACTTTCCTATTTCTTGGAAGCCAACCTTTTTGTATGCGCTGATAGCTGGCACATTTGAAGAGATCACTACAAGATAGATTCGCTCAATACCTCGGTCGTATGCCAGGCCGAGGATTCCAGCACAAACTTTTTGAGCATATCCCAAGCCGCGCATATCAGTATGTGTAGCGACTGAAGAGAGCATGTACTCACCTGACTCCCATTGCGTTATCGCAGCAATCGCTGCGATTTCCCCTTCAGGATTGCGCACTGCTCCCCAAAATTGAATTTCTGGATTACCTGGTTTTGCAGAGGAATCAGGCGCATGGGATTCTAAAAATGCAAGAATGAATTCATCATCCTCAAATGGCTCAATTTCATAACTTACTTCTTGTGTAGCCAAAGCATGCGTTTGCCAATGATGCTGGGCTGTGAAAGCGGATGTTAAATACGAATCTAGATCTTGTGGGAGCGCGAAGCGGATCCATTCTGATGGGATATGTGGAACTGGGCCGATAGCTAACCCAAAGAACCCTTCACTTGTGGTGCGTGTGAATGAAAGGCTATCGCCAGTTCGAATCGCTTCTACGAAAGCTCGCTTGGGAATCCATACCCGAGGCACATTTAATTCTCCGTAAAGTTCAAGAGCCCACTCCATGGCTTCCTCGTATGAAGAAGTGCGGTCCATGGGTGGACTCTAGCGAACGTAGCGCTTTTACAACTTACGTTGGTACCAGTTCTTCCAAATCAAACGATGAATTGGAATTTTATAAGGCAACTTCCTTATGAATGGGAAGATTGGGAATAGAGCTAGGCCAATTGTAAGAAGGGCCAGAATAGACATCACTAATGTGTCGGCATTAGGCGATGACTTAAATGGTTCTATTTGATAACCAAGTGAGAAGAGCCAGAGCCATGATTGTCCTGGCCAAGATCCTGTCTCGTTCATTACGCCCCATTGATCTCCACTCAGATGCTGTTTGTTAGCTAAATCCGCAAAATATCCTTCGCTATCAGCTAAGAAGAGAAGTGGCTTAGTGAAGTCAGTTGGTAGCGGGGTATCACTTGTGGTGAGTGCGCCATCTAGCGCACCAGACTTAGCCATAACAAGGAGTGAAGTAATCATTGCTGGTACTGGACCAAAGTTGTCTCCGGTATCAGCAACAGAAACTGCAGCTGGAGCTTTTGATAGCGCCTCGGCATAAGCAGTTGCCCATTTACCTTGTTGATCTGCTGAAGCAGCTTTCCATGAATTTACGGATTCTGTCGCGTTAATGTCATTCATTGTTAAAAGTGGTTCAACAACAAATGAGTTAGCTGGATCAACAGGAATGCGAACTCCTGCCCAATCTTGCAACTTAAGTGGTCCAAGTGTCGGACCTTTAGCTGCATGATTGTATGGAGCACCGTATCCGGCCGATGTTGTCGTTCCGGCTAATTCCCCCGTCGCAGTTTGAACAAAGTCTGGAGCATTTGTATTAGACCATGATTTCAACGTAACTGCTTTATCATCAGGTGAACTAAAGAATAGTGATAGACCTGCAGCGAGAAGTGCAACTACAACAACTGCAATAACACCTTCTTTGATAATGTCGTAGGGACGAACAGGTCCTGACCATTTCTTTGATGGATCAACTTTTATGACCATTAGAAAACACCTCCATCGATTGTTGCATCGTTATCAATGGGAGGAACTACACCCTTACGGCGAACCAAAAGGATATGCCATACGACAATCACTCCGACCACAAGCGGTAAAAGTGAAACGTGTAACAAAATAGCTTGACCAGTATTGAGAGTATTAAAAAATGCTCCAATACCCATGGCGTTGAATCCATCCTTCGCCTGGGTTGCAATCCATTGTGAGTCGAAATTAGTCTGAATCAAATATCCAGTTAATGCGGTCACAATTGAAGTTCCAAATGCGAGGACACCTGTGATCCATGTTGCCGTGCGCTTACCTCGCCAAGCCGCCATCCAGAATTTGCCCCATAGATGGACAACCATGAATACGAAGAAGAGTTCAACGCTCCAAAGGTGCATCGAATTCCAGAAGTGTCCAACACTTGATACGTGCCACCAAGAAGGACCTTCCAGGGTTAGTACAAGACCGGTTGCAATCAGCATGACTAGTGAAGCGATTGTTAAAACTCCGAAGACATAAATCCACGATGCTACATATGCTGGCTGATTATCTGGGAGTAGATCCTCTGGCTCCATTGTTTCAAGTGTGGATTTACGAAGCCTAGCGGTCCAATTTTTCTCGACTGGTGAATTACTCATTTCTATTCATCCTTTCCTTGTGGGAAGGGGATAAAAATTGCCAATAAAAAGATTGCAAACATTGCTGCGATGATGACAAAGTTTCCGACTGATACTTGGAAGGGGCCAAATCCAAGAAAGTGGGCTGGGTGGTTTA